>NZ_CAHJWX010000057.1 GCF_903643065.1 Sphingomonas bacterium
TCATCGTCTTGCCGACACTCGAAAGGGGGGTCCCTCTTGGACGCCGATATGGGGTCCCGGTTGAACGCCTATTTACATGCCCGATTAACGACCGTCCGCTTCGCGTAGACGATCGCCCGAAAGCGGCCGGGCCGCTATCCACCAGACAAAGGCTTAGGACGCAGTTGTCCGCTTCTCGCGATTGGCCTTCCGACTAGCCGCGGCCTTGATCCCGCGAGCCTTGGCCGCCTCGGGCGAGATCGCCGCTGCCTTCGGCTTCGCAATGTGAACCTCGGCGTCGCCGTCGCCCTTACGGTCGAGCTCGGCGTCGAACTCGCCGGCGTCGACCGCGGCGCGCATTGCGGCCAGGAACTCTTCGAACCGGTCGGCCCGCATGTGGTTGGTCGTGACGCCATTGATGTCGAATGTATCGCTTCCAACCTTGACCGTCAGCGCGACGACGCCGTTCCTGATCCTGTACCAGCCGGTCGGCGTGCCGGTCGACCCCGCCTTGAACTGCGCCAGGGTGCGGTCGATGCCGCGGATTAGGGGACGGCGCGCCTTGGCCGGGTCGACCGCCTTACGGTCGAACAGGTGCTTCAGACCATTGTCGATAATCCCGAGATAGTCCTTCAGCGCCATGCCGCTTCTCCACTTGGTGTAACCACGATGTCCTAGTCGACCGCAGAACATCCGACTAGCGGCTCGTCCGTTCCTCATTGCGAGGCTTCACGAGCTCGTTGCGCGACGTCGCTTTCCGAATGGCTGTGGTTGGAACTGAGCGATGGTCGCGTCGTAAGTTGCAGGCACCATGGTGCGATAGGCAACCGCCCTAGACCTCGCGATCGACGACGCTTCAACTCGTGGTAAGCACGGCCGGATGGTCGGCTCCCACGGAGACGACCATGACGCAAGTAAGAGAGCGACCATCAGGCGCTTACCTGCCGCCTTAGATCGTCCGGCCGAGCTATTTCTCCACCTGATAGAACATCGGGTTCCGTAGCCAATCCCGGATTGCGGACTCGCGCCAGCCGGTGCAGCGTTCGGCGATCCGGACCTGACCGGGAAAGCTGCCACTCTGGATCTTGCGGTACAGGGTCGAGCGGCTGAGCCCGGTGCGGTCGAGCACGGCGTCGATCCGGAGAATGCGGTCGGGAGCATCGGACATGACAATGATCCTGTTTTATTGAAGGGGCGAGCCCCGGCTCCCGCTAAAATCCTCCTCTCATGATTACCCCGCAAGGCGGTGATCGCTCGCCATAGCCGCCGATAGCCCTCCTCGACCCATCAGCACCCATAAAGTCGAGTTCGAGAGAGGTCGGGCGTCCCGCGCGGGGCACGGCCGCGCTCTACTCCGCTGCGCTCCGCCGAGCCGCGAGGGCGCGTCTCGTCCCTGACGGGTTGCGATCGCTGACGCTTGCGCCGGGCGGTGCCCGGCGATGCGGCCATCGCGCGACGGGCGCGATGAAGCAGGCCTCCGGCCGTCGGTCTGGCGAGGTGGGCGTCACGCTCCTCTAGGCCCGCCGCGGCAGGCCGCAACCCGGACTGCGTCCGGGTCCTCCACGTTGTTCCGGTCCTTCGGATGCGGCCCGCCGCTCAGCGCGGGCCTGGCGAAGCGCTCCTGCCGCCCACCCCGCCATTCCGGCGCCGGTCGCGGTCTTGAAGGAGAAGAGCCGTAGAACTCAAGCATATCGATCTCGCCTGTCTCTCGGTGTCGCCCGCCAACATGCGGGTCAAGGGCAAGACCCCCGACCTCGCCAACATCCTGCCGTCGGTCCGGGCGCGGGGTGTGTTGGTCCCGTTGATCGTGCGAGCCAACGGCAGTCCCGAGACCTATGAGATCGTCGCGGGCAAGCGGCGGTACTACTCGGCACTGGCGGTGGCCGAGGAGACGGGTGAGGCTGAGCCGCTGCCGTGTGCAGTGATCGAGTCCGGCGACGATGCCGCCGCGCTCGAAGCCTCGCTGATCGAGAACATCGCCCGGCTCGATCCCGACGAGGTCACCCGCTGGGAGACGTTCACCCGGCTCGTCCGTGAAGGCCGCAGGCCCGAGGACATCGCCGCGACGTTCGGGCTGACCGACGTGCAGGTGCGGCGGACGCTGGCGCTCGGCAACCTGCTTCCCCGCATCCGGGGCCTCTACCGGCGTGGGGAGATCGATGCCGCCACCGTCCGCCATCTGACCCTCGCGTCCAAAGCGAAGCAGCGTGAATGGCTGGCGCTGTTCGAAGACGAGAACACCTATTGTCCCACCGGCAGTCAGCTCAAGGCATGGGCGTTCGGCGGGGCGTCGATCCCGGTCAGTGCTGCGCTGTTCGACCTTGCCACCTACACCGGCGAGATCGTGTCCGACCTGTTCGGCGACGAGCGCTACTTTGCCAATGCCGAGACGTTCTGGACGGCGCAGATCGCCGCCATTGATGCCCGTGTCGCGGCCTACCGGGAAGCGGGATGGAGCGAGGTCGTCGTCCTGCCGGTCGGCACCGCGTTCCAGACGTGGGAGCATGAGCGGCGGACCAAGGCCAAGGGTGGGCGGGTCTACATCAGTGTCGGTCACCGTGGCGATGTCGCGGTCCACGAGGGCTATGTCACGGCCAAGGAGGCGCGGCGGGAGACGAGGGGCGAGGCGGTTGCAGAGCGTCCGGTGCGGCCCGAGGCGTCCGCGATCCTCAACGACTATATCGACCTTCATCGTCATGCCGCCGTTCGCGCCAAGCTGACCGATGCGCCCGGTGTCGCGTTGCGGGTTGCGGTCGCGCACATGATCGCGGGGTCGCCGCTGTGGTCGGTGCGGGTCGCGTCGCAGCGGGCGGGAACCGATGCGGTGACCGAGAGCGTCGAGATCAGTCCGTCCGAGGGACTGTTCGATGCCAAGCGGCGGGCGGTCCTCGCCATGCTGGCGTTCGAGCCCGAAGCGCCGACCGTTACCGGCGGCAACGGCTACGACGAAGGGCTGACCCAGCTGTTCGTCAGGCTGACCGCACTGTCCGATGCGGAGGTGCTTAGCGCGCTCGCCATCGTCGTCGGCGAGACGCTCGATCCGCACAGCGACATCGTCGATGCACTCGGAGTTGGGCTTGGGGTCGATATGGCCGCCGTCTGGCAGGCGGATGCGGCGTTCATCGATGCCCTTCGTGACCGTGAGGTGTTGCTTGCGATGATCGGCGAGGTGGCCGGTCCGAGCGTCGCCGAGGCGAATGCCAAGGAGCCGCTCAAAACGCTGCGGACTATCCTGCGCGACTGCATCGACGGCACCGGTGGGCGGACCAAGACCGAAGGGTGGGTGCCGCGCTGGCTGGCGTTCCCAGCGACCGCGTACACCGCGCGCGGCGGGGTCGGCAGCGTCACCCGGTCGGCGCGGGCAGTGGCGGCGCTTACCGTGCAGGCCGCCCCGCAAAGCACCGAGACGCAGCCGGAAGCCGTGCCGGACATCGAGCCCGTGCGCGCTGCCGCGTGACCCGCATTGCTGGCGGCGGGCGACCGCCGCCAGCCCTTTCCCCTTCGACGGAGTATGGACAATGGGCGATCATTCCGACCCGAACGATCATGCCGATCCCCACACCATTGCCGACCTCGAAGCCGCCATCGGCACGTTGCGTTCTCTCAACCGGCAACTCTTCCTTGCCCACTGCATCGACCACATGACCTACGTCGAGATGGCCCGCCGAACCGGGCTGTCCGTCCGCCATGTCGAGCGGCGCATGGCGCGCGCGATCCGCCAGTTCGATGCTGCGCGACGCGGTATTCGACCGCCGTGGTGGCGACGGCTGCGGCGACTGCGCTGGTGGCCGTTCTGAACGAGGCTCGCCGGTCGCGGGGGGTATCCGGCCGGCAAAGCTGTAATTTGCCCGCGCCGGCCGCTAGGATCAACCGCAATGCATGATCCGCTCGACCATTTGCCCGAGGCCAAGCAGCGCGAGCTCGAGCACGTCGTCCGCATCCTGCTCGACGAGTTCGACGTGGCGATCGCCAACGCGACCATGCCGCACAAGCGCGGCGGCAAGGTCTACAAGATCATCCTGTTCGGCAGCTTCGCGCGCGACGACTGGGTCGATGAGCCGGCGAACGGCTACCAGTCCGACTACGATCTGCTCGTCGTCGTCAGCCACCGCGACCTGACCGAGATCGCCGATTACTGGTACGTCGCCGAGGACAGGATACAGCGCGATCCCGCGATCGCGCGCCCGGTCAATATCATCGTCCACGCGCTCGACGAGGTGAACGCGGCGCTGCTGCGCGGCGAGTATTTCTGGGTCGACATCGCCCGCGACGGCATCGCGCTCTACGAGCTGCCCTGCCATCCACTCGCCACGCCGATGCCGCTGACGCCCCCCGACGCGTACCAGATGGCGCAGGGGTATTATGATCACTGGCTACCAAGTGTCGGTGCATTCATTCGCGGTGCCAGCTACGCCATTGCAGACGGCGACATCAACAAGGCTGCGTTCGATCTGCATCAGGCAACCGAACGGCTCTACATCTGCTATTTGCTGGTCCACACCTTCTACTTCCCGCGCTCACACAACATCAAGTTTCTGCGCTCGCTGGCCGAGGACAAGGAGCCGCGCCTGATCGCGGCGTGGGCGCGGGACAGCAAGATCGACCGGCGACGGTTCGAGCTGTTGAAGCGGGCGTATGTCGAGGCACGGTACTCGCCCAGCTACGCGATCACGGCCGACGATCTCGATGCGCTGGTCGCGTCGGTCGAGCAGTTGCGCGGCATCGTCGATGACCTCTGCCAATCGCGGCTTAACGCGCTACGGGAAGCGACCGCCGACTGATCACGGCTGGTCGGGTTCGCGCAGAGCGTTGGCGATAATTGCGGCCAACACTTCCTCCGCGCGGCTGCGGGCCGCCGGGTCCTTCGACGCAAGCTCTTGCCGAATGCAATCAGGCGCGCGTTCGACAATCGCGGTCAGCTTTGCAGTGAGCGTGTCGGTCGGAGCGAGCGTATCGGTCATCGTGACCCTATGAGCCGATCGCGTCGTCAGCGGCAACCGTGAATGCCCGCTTTCCCCGCCGCCGCCACAGCGTTAACGCCGCCTCGTGACCGTCGCTGCGAAGCCGTGCCGCCGCCTCAACGAGCACGCCGAGGATCACTGCGCGGTCGTCGTCCGTCAGCTCGACCAGCCCCGCCTTGGCGACCAGTCCTCCGAGCTCGATCAGCTGGCGGGTGCGTTCGCGCCGCTTCACCTGCCAGTCCCGCGTGTCACTCCGCGCCCGGCGTGTGAGCAGGCGATTCCGCATCACCCTTGCCCGCCGGTTCGCCGCCAGTGTCGCCGCGAGGGTGTTCGCCAGCTTCGCGTGTCCGCCCGTGAAAGAACGCCGCGCCACGCCGCCGCCAGCCCTCCTCCAGTTGCGCGTCCGTCGTCTCGACCGCGGCGAGCAGTGCACCGGCGAGCACCTCGACCGGCAACGTGTCGGCGACGGTGGCGCTGACCAGCTCGCCAAGCTGGACGAGCTTACGGCTGCGGAGTGCCTTGGTCCGCTCATCGAGCGCTTTCAGCTCGGCGTCGTAATCGCGGGGTTTGCGCATCGAGTCGGTCCTCACCGGTGAGTTGCCGACCGACCAGTTATCTTCGGTCCGGCCGGTGCTCAACCCGTTGGAACTACATGGGATGCTGCGGTCCCGAGGCGGATGTAATCCGTCGAGGGCGCGCTTATACGTCGTGCCGACGTCGCTGCTGAAGTGTAGATGGGGTGCCGTCATGGCACTCTACCACTTCTCGGCAAAGGTCATCGGCCGCGGTGCGGGCTCGAGCGCCGTTGCTGCCGCGGCATATCGCTCGGCATCGCGTCTGCACGACGAGCGCCTCGACCGCCACCACGACTTCTCGAACAAGGCCGGCGTCGTCCACTCCGAGGTCATGCTGCCCGACGGCGCGCCCGGGCATCTGTCCGACCGCGCGGCGCTGTGGAACGCGGTCGAGGCCGGCGAAAACCGCAAGGACGCGCAGCTCGCCCGCGAGATCGAGTTCGCCATTCCCCGCGAGCTCGACCAGGCAGAGGGTATCCGCCTCGCGCGTGAGTTCGTGCGCGATGAGTTCGTGTCGCGCGGGATGATCGCCGACCTCAACGTGCATTGGGACATTGGACCCGACGGCCTCGCCAAGCCGCACGCGCACGTCATGTTGTCGATGCGCGAGGTCGGCACGGACGGGTTCGGCGCCAAGATCCGCGACTGGAACCGGACCGAGTTGCTCGAACACTGGCGCGAAGCGTGGGGTACCCATGTCAACCAGCGCCTCGCCGAGCTCGACATCGACGCCCGCGTCGATCACCGCAGCTTGGACGCCCAAGGCATCGACCTTGAACCGCAGCACAAGATCGGTCCCGCCGCATCGCGCATGGCGGCCGACGGACTTTCGCTCGAACGGGTCGATGAACATGCCGCCATCGCGCGGGCCAATGGCGCCAGGCTGCTGGCGCGCCCCGAGCTCGCGCTCGACGCGATCACCCATCACCAAGCGACGTTCACCACGCGCGATCTCGCGATGTTCGTCCACCGGCACAGCGACGGCAAGGAGCAGTTCGACCGGGTGATGGGCGCGGTGAAAGCGTCGCCCGAGGTCGTTGCACTTGGCAACGACGGGCGCGGCGAGCCGCGGTTCACGTCGCGCGCGATGATCGCCACGGAGCAGCGGCTCGAACGCGCCACCGCCGCGCTCGATACCGACCGCAGCCATCGCGTCGGCGCACGCGTCCAAGACGCCGCGCTGGCGCGTGCCGCGGCGCGCGGCATGGTCCTCTCGCCCGAGCAGCGGACCGCGTTCGCCCATGTCACCGAAGCGAAGGGACTCGGCGTCGTCATCGGCTATGCCGGTACGGGCAAGTCGGCGATGCTCGGCGTCGCGCGCGAGGCGTGGGAGAGTGCCGGCTATACCGTTCACGGCGTCGCCCTGTCGGGCATCGCCGCCGAGAACCTCGCGAGCGGTTCGGGCATCGCGTCGCGCACCATCGCCAGCCCCGAACACAGCTGGGCGCAGGACCGCGGCCGGATAACCAGTCGCGATGTCCTCGTCGTCGACGAGGCGGGCATGATCGGCAGTCGCCAGATGGAGCGGGTGCTGTCCGAAGCCCGCGACCGCGGTGCCAAGGTAGTGCTGGTCGGCGACGCGAAGCAGCTCCAGGCGATCGAGGCGGGAGCGGCGTTCCGATCGATCGCCGAGCGGCACGGGGCAGCCGAGATCACCGACATCCGCCGCCAGCGCGACGACTGGCAGCGCGATGCGACGCGGCAGCTGGCGACGGGGCGCACGGCGCAGGCGGTCAACGCCTACGCCGAGCATGGCACTGTCCACGCATCTCCGACGCGCGACGACGCGCGCGCGGCGCTGGTCGAGCGCTGGGACCGCGACCGGCAGGAGGCGCCCGAGGCAACGCGCATCATCCTCACCCACACCAACGACGAGGTCCGCGCCCTCAACCTCGCCGCGCGTGAGCGGCGGCAGCGGGCGGGCGAACTGGGCCCGGACATGAAGATCCAGACTGAGCGCGGCAGCCGGGAGTTCGCAACTGGCGACCGGGTGATGTTCCTCCAGAACGAGCGCAGCCTCGGGGTCAAGAACGGCACCCTCGGCACTCTGGAGCAGGTGAACAGCGCGCGTATGGAAGTTCGGCTCGACAACGGCCGGTCGGCGGTGTTCGACGTCAAGGATTATGCCGCCTTCGATCACGGCTATGCCGCGACAGTCCATAAGGCGCAGGGCGTGACGGTCGACCGGGTGCATGTGCTGGCGACGCCGGGGCTCGACAGCCATGCGGCGTATGTCGCGCTGTCGCGGCATCGCGACGGGGTCGATCTCCACTACGGCCACGACGACTTTGCCGACCAGCGCCAGCTCGTCCGTGCGCTGTCGCGCGACCGCGGCAAGGACATGGCGTCGGATTACGCCGAGCAACAGGCGTCCGAACGCGGCAGGGCGGCGGAGCCGGTGCGGCCGGCCGGCCGGTTCGCCGGGGTCCGGCTGACGCCGGCGGGACCGACGAACGAGCCGATCACGACACCGCTCGACAAGGCGGTCGAGCGCTTCGCGCGCGCCACCGCCGACATCGGCCGCATGCGCGAGCAGGGTCTGTCGGCGCTGCCGCATCAGCGGCAGGCGCTCGACACGGCGACGAAGGGGCTCGAAGCGATCCAGCCTGAGGCGGCGCGCGACCTGCGGGCCG
>NZ_CAHJWX010000058.1 GCF_903643065.1 Sphingomonas bacterium
GCTGGCCCGCTTCGCCGCCATCGCCCGGGCGATGGAGGTGACGGGGCTGCGCACCGTCGCCACCGCCGCCGTCCGCGACGCGGGGAACGGCCAGGAGCTGATCGCCGCCGCGCGCGACCTCGGCTTGGCGGTCGAGCTGCTGTCGGGCGAGCAGGAGGCCGAGGCCGCCGGCCATGGCGTGTTGTCCGCCATTCCCGACGCGGACGGCATCGTCGGCGATCTGGGCGGCGGCAGCCTGGAGCTGGTCCGCGTCGTCGCGGGGACCGTCACCGACCGTGCATCCTTTCCGCTCGGCGTGCTGCGCCTGCCCGCGTTGCGCGCCAAGGGCCCGGAGGCGTTCGCGCGTCGGCTCGCCACGATGCTCAAGGAGGCGGGCTGGGCGGGGCGGGGACGAGGCCTGCCCTTCTACCTGGTCGGCGGCTCATGGCGGGCGCTGGCGCGGCTCGACATGGATCGCACGCGCTACCCGCTGCCGGTGATCCACGGCTACCGCTTCTCCCCCGACACGGTGACCGAGCTGACGCGGACGCTGCCCCGCCTGACCAAGCAGCAGTTCCGCGCCGTGCCCGGTCTTTCCGCCGCGCGCGCCGCGACCCTGGGCGACGCGACCGCGCTGCTCGCGACGTTGCTGCGCGAGTTGGGCGGCAGCGAGGCGATCACCTCGGCCGCGGGACTGCGCGAGGGGTTGCATTTCGCCGGCCTGGCCAGGTCCGTCCGCGCGCAGGACCCGCTGATCGTCGCCGCGCGCGAGGAAGGCCGGCTGGCCGGGCGGTTTCCCGAACATGGCGACGTGCTGCACCGCTGGATCGCGCCGCTGTTCGCGGGCGAGAGCGATGCGGACGAGCGGCTGCGCCATGCCGCCTGTCTGCTCGCCGATGTCGGCTGGCGCGCTAATCCGGAGTTCCGCGCCGAACGCGCGCTGGAGGTGGCGCTGCATGGCGATTGGGTGGCGATCGATGCCGCCGGCCGCGCCTGTCTCGCCCAGGCGCTGTTCGCCGCGCTGGGCGGCGCCGGCTCGCCCGAACCGCTGCCGCGTCTTGCGTCCGCCGTCGCCTTGGCGGTCGCGATCCGCTGGGGCCTGGCGATCCGCTTGGGGCAGCGATTGTCGGCCGGTCTCGCCGGACCGCTCGCGCAGGCGAGCCTGACGCAGGATGGTGATCGGCTGACCTTGCGCCTCGCCGATCCGGCACTGGGCGGCGAGGCGGTGGTCAAGCGGCTGGAGACGCTGGCGGCGGCGATGCAGCGGCGGCCGGTGATCGGTTAAGTCGTTCCGTTCTCCAGCGCTTCAGTCTTGCGCAAGCCTGATCGAGAATAATCCTGATGAGCGAAGCACGTGAAAAAGGCCGGGATCGCTCCCGGCCCTGATCGTCTCGACCGCGCAAGCCGGCATCCGTCGACCCAGCCTGGGCTGGGGTGACAAGCGTCAGCCGCCCGCGACCTCCGCGACATCGACCCGGATGCCCGGGCCCATCGTCGACGACACCGCGATCTTGCGGACGTACTTGCCCTTCGCGCCCGTCGGCTTGGCGCGCACCACCGCGCCGACCAGCGCGTCGAAATTCGCGCGCAGATCGGCGGCGGGGAACGATGCCTTGCCGATGCCCGAATGGATGATCCCGGCCTTCTCGACGCGATATTCGACCTGGCCGCCCTTGGCGTCCTTGACCGCTTGCGCGACGTTCATCGTCACCGTGCCCAGCTTGGGGTTGGGCATCAGCCCCTTGGGGCCCAGCACCTTGCCCAGCCGACCGACGACGCCCATCAGGTCGGGCGTCGCGATGCAGCGGTCGAACTCGATCGTGCCGCCCTGGATGACCTCCATCAGGTCCTCCGCGCCGACCACGTCCGCCCCCGCCGCGCGCGCCTCGTCCGCCTTCGCCCCGCGCGCGAACACGCCGACGCGGACCGTCTTGCCGGTGCCTTTTGGCAGGGTGACGACGCCGCGGACCATCTGGTCGGCATGGCGGGGGTCGACACCCAGGTTGAGGGCGACCTCGATCGTTTCGTCGAACTTGCTCGTGGCGTTGCCCTTGGCGAGCGCGATCGCCTCGTCGACGCCGTGGAGCTGTTCCGGATCGATCGTCCAGGTCTTCTGCTTCTTGCTGGCCATCGTTCAGCCCTCCACCACTTGCAGGCCCATCGCGCGAGCGGAGCCTTCGATGATCCTGGTCGCCGACTCGAGGTCGTTCGCGTTCAAGTCGGCCATCTTGGCCTGCGCCACCTCGGCCACCGCCGAGCGCTTGATCGTCCCCGCCGATGTCTTGCCCGGCTCCTTGGAGCCCGATTTCAAATTGGCGGCCTTCTTGAGCAGATAGGTGGCGGGCGGCGTCTTGGTCTCGAAGGAAAAGCTTCGGTCGGCGAAGACGGTGATCACCGTCGGCAGCGGCGTGCCCTTTTCCTGCTCGCCGGTGCGCGCGTTGAACGCCTTGCAGAACTCCATGATGTTGACGCCGCGCTGGCCCAGCGCCGGCCCGATCGGCGGCGACGGGTTGGCGGAGCCGGCGGGCACCTGCAGCTTGATATATCCGGTGATCTTCTTGGCCATAAACTTCCTCTTAGCGGTGCCAGCGGGCGCAAGCCCTCCCGCGATCAAGTCCAGCGATGTGCATGGAAGCGCGCTCGGATAGGCGAAAAAGGCCGCGCCTGCAATGTGGGATCGGGCGCGCGGCACGCTCGCCATGGCCAGCCCCTCACCCCCGCCCAGCGGCGCGAGAACGCCGCCTTCTTCCGGCCTGCGGTGCGGCGGCATCCTGCGGCTGGCGGAAGGGGACAGTCGCCCGTCAGCGCAGCACGATCGTCGCGTCCGGATCGCCCGCGTCGAGCGCGGCCATGTGCGCCAGGATCAGGTCGCGCGTCAGGAAGCGGCCATGATCGCGCTCGTCGTGACGGCGGACGATGGGAAAGGTCGACAGGATGTAGTCGGCATCCGTGCGGCCGATGCCGTAAAGGTGGAAATAGAGCGCATCCAGCCGCGCGCGCCGCTGGCGCCGATCGGACTCGTCCCAGCGGAACGGGGGCAGCACCTCGCCGGTGGCGGGATCGACATGGCCCATGTCGCGCGCGAACGGCGCCATGTCGTGCGCGGTGTAGGTGAGCGCGAGCACCTCGCGCGCGACGATCTGAGCGGCGGTGAGCGGGCCGAAGGTGCGAGTGTAAGCGTCGGGTGGGATGACGGGGAGTTGCTCGATGATGTACCAATTGGCGTGAGTGCCTTGCAGCTTCTGCCGTGCAACATAATCGAGAGCCATCGAGTTGAGGTTGGCAGACAGACAGCCAACGTCACGCGGATCGTCCAGCAATATCAGACCGGCCGTGTTGCCGTACGCGGTGCCGGGCAACACTGCAGAGATGATCGTTCGTGCATCGGTCGGTCGAGCGATGTCACGAAAGGCAAGCGTCCAAGTGCGCTGCGGCTTCACGTCGTCCCAATCGACCCAATATTGTGGTTCGGGCTCAAAGCTCCAGCGTTGTTTCTCGGCGACGGTCACGGTTTCGCTGTTCGCCGGATTGTGCAGGTTTTTCTCGTTTACCGTTACGTTGGAGGCGCGATGATCGAACTGCCAGAACATTCGGCCGACGTAGAGCGGGACGGCACGTGCCTCGCCCTTGCTCAGGCCGTAAGTGCCCTGCTTCGAATACCACCCATCCGCCTCCAAATCCGCCCGCGTCCGGAACAGGTGACTATCGTTGGTCATGTCGAACATGCGTCGATATCTCACCGGCCATGCTGCTACATCCCGCGTCGCTTTATTGGCAGCGTGTCGGACCAGCACCGGCAGGCGGCCATAGATCGCAGTGGTCAGCTCGGCATCGCGGCGGATGCGGAAGACCGGGGCGGTGCCCGAATTGGGGTTCACCGCCGCGAAGTCGTTGGGGGTCAGCGGAAAGGTCGCCTGGTCAAGCGCCGCGTTGCCGGTGCCCGCGAGGAAGAAACCGCATCGTGCCGCCGGGAAGCGGCGCTCACCGCCGCCGAACACGATCACGCAAATCTTGAACCGGCTGTCCACGTCCGGGAAGAACTCCGCGATGCCGCTGGCGGGCCGGTTCGCGAAGTCCAGCAGGCAGCCGAGCCGGCCGGTGGTGCTGATCGACTTGAAGAACCGGCTGGCGGACAGGTCGCCGGCGATGCCGCTGGGGGTGAGCAGGCCGACGATGCCGCCGGGCCTGACCAGCCGCTGCGCGCGCTCGACGAACAGCGAGTAGAGGTTGACGTCGCCACCGCCGAGCAAGGGGAAGTCGCCGCCGCGATCGGCGGGCAGGTTGGCCATTCGTCCCGCCATCGCCGCGAAGCGGCTGGCGCGATCATATTGCGCGGCGAGCGGGTCCTCCATGGCCCGCAATGCCGCGACCCGCGCCTTTCGCTGACTGGCATTGGTCTGGTAGGCGATGGTCGGTTCGCGGGCGGCGAACCATTCCACCTCCTGCATCTTCAGCCGGTCCCATGGTGGATTACCGATCACCGCGTCGAAGCCGCCGGTCGGCCGAGCGCTGCGCCAGTCGCGCCAGACGTTCGGAAAGGCGAGTTCCCAGCTCAGGAAGTTGGCGGTGCGCGCGATCTCGGCGGCGGCGGCGAGCGGCTCCAGCGCGGGGTCGTCGGGCTTGGTGCCGGCGGGCAGCGTGGCGACACGGCCGTAGAAGAAGTCCAGCACCGCCGTCAGCTCGCCGAGCTGGCCGCCGAGCAGCACGTCGAGCGCGCTGCCCTTGCGCTTCATCTCCCATGCCTGGCGCGCGAGATCGAACGATTGTTTCGGGTCGGTCGAGCGATCGGCCTCCCGTTGCAAGGCCTTGGCGCGCTTGAGCGCGCTTTCGGTCGACTCGCCGATCCAGCGGTAACCCTGGAGCAACGCCAGCTTGCCCGCGAGCGCGGCGGTCCGTGCCTCCAGCTCGCCAAAGGCCTGTTCCGACTGTTTCACCTCGACGATGTCGGCGTCGGTCAGCTCCTCGACCATCTCCATCTCGACGATCGAGCGCTGCGCCGCCTTCAGGTCGTCGGCGACGAACAGGCCGCCCTGTTCCAGCGTGGTCATCCCGGGGCCGACCCACTCCCCGAACAGGCTGTCGCCACAGCGCAGGTGGTGATCCAGGAAGGATAGCGGCGCGCCGACGGTGAAGGTGTGCAGCCACAGGCTCAGCTTGGCCAGCTCCACCGCCATCGGGTTCTTGTCGACGCCGTGGATGACGCGCTTCAGGATGATCCGGCGGACGAGCTGGCGATCGACCAGCTGATCCTCCTCGACCCGCCAGCGATGCTCGGCGGCTTGCGTGCGGATGCGCGTGCGGATCGCCTCCAGCCGGTCGAGCAGCGGCGAGCGATACTCGCCGAACCCGACGGCGGCGGCGGCGTCCTCCGTCGCGAGCATCGTCCGATCGGCGAAGTAGTCGACCAGGCTGACGAGGAAGTGACCCGAGCCCATCGCGGGATCGACGATGCGCAGCATCAGGAACGCGCTCGCGGGATCGTGATCGCGCAGCCGGGCAAGCGGATAGGCCGGCGCCTCGCGCGCCTGCGCCGTGCCGGCCTCTGTCTGCACCGCCGCCGCGAACGCCGCCTCGCGCTCCGCCAGCAGCGGGCCGACGGTGCGCCGGATGACGAGCAGCACCAGCTCCTCGGGGGTATAATAGCTGCCGCTGGTCTTGCGCGCGAAGGTCTGCGGGCGCGCGGCGATGCGATCGTCGACCTCGGCCAGATCGAACTCCAGGAGCCGCTCGTAGACGGAGCCGAGGTGCTGCACGTTCAGGTCGCGATAGTTGATGAAGCGCGGATGTTCGCCCAGTCGTTCGCGCGACAGGGCGTCGAGCAGCGGCGCGACCGCCGCATCGGGCATCACCGCGCGATCGAGCAGCGGCGAACGACCCGGCCGGAACAGTCCGCCATTGTACGGCGGCAGGCCGATCGCATCGTCGCCGCCGTCGATCTGAGCCCAGAGCGCGCGCAGATCGCCGTCGTGATTGGTGCGGCGTGCGGAGAGCGCCTCACCGGCGTCGATCGAGCGCGCGACGTCGTTGCGCATCGACCATAGCCCGTCACGCCGCGCGCGGGTGGGCAACAGGCTGCGATCCTCGGCATAGAGTACAAATAGCAGCCGGTAGAGCCAGGTCAGCGTCGCCTCGCGCAGTTCGGCCAGGTAGGCGGGCGTCAGCGCGGCGGGGCGACCGGGATCGGCGAAGGCCAGCGCGTTGGCGAGGTCGGGGAACACGCCCGCGAACACCTTGTCCGCCAGGTCGTCGGTGACGCGCGCCTCGAAGTCGCGGCTGGCGGCGATAGCGCGCGCAAGCCGGGTGTCGCCGCCCGTGTCGGGCGCGAACGCATCACGACCGAACAGGAACAGGAACTGCGCCAGCATGCGATCGGCATGGTCCGGTCCGGCACCGGTGGCCGGCATGACCAGACCCGCCGCCTCCATCAGGTCGATCTCGACGAACCCCTCCAGTCGCGAGCGGGCCTTGTTGTCGTACAGGCGCCAGAGGCGCCCGTTGGTGAGGATGCCGAAACGGACCGCGTCGCCGGACTGCACGCCCACCGTGCCGAGATACCGCAGCACCTGCGTGGACGGCGCTCCGGCCTGGTCGGCGCCGGCGCGGTCGAGAGGCAGGCTCCAGGCCTTCGCCTCGACCAGCGACGCCCCGAGGCCGTAGCGGTCGGCCGCCTGTGGCAGGCGCGCGGCGGTGGCCTTGATCTCGTCGGTCAGGAACAGCAGGTAATCGGGCACGTCGCTGCGCCCCCGCCGGCTCGCCTTTCCTGGACGGAGAAGCGCCAGCCGAGCAGCGCCAGCAGCGGGTCGATCAGGTCGCGTTCGGTGTTGGCCTCGCTGGGCGCCGCTCGCCCAGCGAAGTCGGCGATCAGGCCGGCGACCTGTTCGCGCGCGGCAACCAGCGCGGCGGGGTCGATCCCCCAGCCGGTCTGGAGCGCGATGCCCTCGTCGAGGAAATAGTTGCTGAACAGGTTGCCGGCCATGGCGCTTGCTTAGAACCGGTGGTCGGGGATGACGCAAGGCGGGGCAGGGCGATGCGGCATGCGAAACAAGGTTGAAGAAGGGACGCGGGACTGAAGCCCGCATCGTCGGACGGGTTAGCCTGCGCCGACCCGCCCGCCGGGCAGGCTGTGCCCGGTGATCAGCTGGCGCTGATCACTTGCTTCGTTCGACTTGTTCGAAATCCAGCTCCACCGGCGTCGCGCGGCCGAAGATCGATACCGACACCTTCACCTTGCTCTTGTCGAAGTCCAGTTCCTCGACCGTGCCGTTGAACGAGGCGAAGGGGCCGTCCAGCACCTTGACCGCGTCGCCGATCTCGTAGTTGACCTTGACCTTCTGCTTGGGCGCGTTGGCGGCGGCTTCCTCCTTGGTGTGGAGCATGCGGCCGGCCTCGGTCTCGCTGATCGCCTGCGGCTTGCCGTTGGGGCCGAGAAAGCCGGTGACCTTCGGCGTGTTCTTGACGAGGTGATAGACCTGGTCGTTCATGTCGAGCTTGGCGAGCACGTAGCCGGGCATGAACTTGCGCTCCACCGCGATCTTCTTGCCGCGCCGCGCCTCCGTGACGGTCTCGGTGGGGACCTCGATCTGCTCGACCAGCGTGTCCAGCCCGAGCCGCGTCGCCTCCGCCATGATCGCATCGCGGACCTTGCCCTCGAAGCCCGAATAGGCATGAATGATGTACCAGCGCGCCATCGCGTCGTTCCCTTATATCTACTGCGCGAGCTTGAGCAGCGCGGTGACCACGCCCTCGAACACGCTGTCTACCCCCAGGAAGAACACCGCCAGGACGGTGGTCATGATCGCGACCATCAGCGCGGTCAGCCACGTCTCCTTCCAGGTCGGCCATGCGACCTTGCGGCGCTCGGCCTCGACCTGGCGCGCGAACTGGGCGGGAGTGGTCTTGGCCATCGCTTGCTCCGGGCAGGACCCGTCGGCCGCCGGGCGGCTGAGGACAGGACCCGACGATTGGGGATGATCGCGATGTAGCGGGCGCGCGGCGCGGAGGCAAGGCGGGACTCGACGGCGGGGAGCCGCGCGCGTACGCTCCTGCCGGGGGACGCTGGGGGGCGACATGATCGCGGGGGACGAACAGCATTGGGCATGCGCGCTGGCGGCGTTCGACCGGATCGAGGCGCTGCCGCCGGGCGCGCGCTCGGCGGCGCTGGCGGGGTGC
>NZ_CAHJWX010000059.1 GCF_903643065.1 Sphingomonas bacterium
CCGCCACATAGGTGTGGATGCTGCCGTCAGCGTTGCGGTGGGCCAGGATGCCCTGACCGGGTGCCACCGCCATCAGCGTGCCCGAGCCGATCACCGCCGCGGCGATACGCGCGCGCGGATCGTCGGCGGCGAGGTGTAGTTCGAGGAAGCAGGTGCCGGCGTAGGCGGGTCGGGCGTCCGTCACGAGCGGGCGCACCGCGACCAGGCACCGTCCGCGCCGACCAACAGCGTCGCCTTGGTCCGCGAGCCGTCGGCGAAGGCAACCGCGTGGCACCCCCGCCCCGTCGCCCGAACCGAGGCGACCTTGCGACTCCAGCGCACCGTGTCGAAGGGCAGGGCCAAAGCGCACCGCTGCGCGGCGGGCGGCAAAGGGGGGCTCACGCCAACGCCACAGGCCGCTCGCGGCGCGGCCCGACGCCCAAACTGCACGCGCTGGTCGACGGACTTGGTCGGCTGATCGCCTTCACCATCACGCCCGGCCAACGCGGCGATGCGCCGGTCGCACCGGACCTGATCGCGCTGCTGCCCGCCTCCGTGACGCTCGCCGCCGACGACGCTACGACAGCGACGCTCTGCGCCGCCTGCTGCTTGCGCGCGGCACCACGCCCGTCATCCCCAACGGACCACGCCGCACCAACCTCCACCCGTTAGACCGCCTCGCCTACAAGCGCCGCAACCTCGTCGAGCGCGCCTTCTGCCGGCTCAAGGACTCAGACGCGTCGCCACACCCGCTATGACAAGCTCGCCGCAACCTATGCCGCCGCCATCAGCCTCGCCGCCCTCATCGCTTGGTGGTTGTGAGTCTTGGCCCCAAACCACGGGCTTGTTCAGTTCAGCGATCGGCATTGGCCAATGCGACATCGCTCGCCGAGAATAACCGGCACCGCATGGCCGGTAATCGCGTCCAGGCCATGCCCAGCGAGGAGGTCTGGATAGTCAGCGAACGCCGATCGAGCGCAGGCACCGACGATATGTGTCCATACCTCCCGCCTGACACGCCGCTGAGCCAGCTTGCCGCCAAGGTGGTTCTGTAAACGGGCTAATCAGCAGCTCAAGGAAGAACTCGGGCTCTGATCGCCTGACGGCATGCTGACGGTCCCAGGCCGGCTGCGACACCTTCTCGGGCGCGGTTGCGAAGGGGAGGCCAGGCCTCCCCTTCAGGGTCAGAAGCGCAGGATGAACCCGCCCTGCGCTTCGCCAGTGCTGACCCGGCCACCGGTCAGGTAATTGCCGCGGAGATAGACGGTCGCCCCATAGACGTCCGCCTGGATGCCGACGCCGACCTTCGCATGGCCCTTCGGATCGACGCCCTGGAGACGGAACGTCGTGCTCGTGTCGCCCAGGTAGGCGACGTTGCGATATGCCCCGGTGTCGCTCTGGAAGATGTAGGAGGCCTCGGCGAACGGCTGGATCCCGGCGAAATTGCCGGCCAGTCGCACACCTGCTTCGGGGTCGAAGACCGTCTTCGATCGCGCGCCCACCGCCAGGCCGATGCCGCCCGCATTGTCCTCGTCAAAGGCATCAAAGCGATAGTCGCGCACGTCGATCTTGACGAACGGACTGGCGATCGCGCGCCCGAACGCCAGATCATAGGCGGCGCGGGCCGTGAAGCGGAACTCCCTGCTCTTGAAATTCGCCGATGCGGTGCGCGAGAAGAGCGGCAGCGCGCGGGTCGCATCCCAGTTCGACCAGCCGAACACCGCCTGCGCGCCCAGGTTGACGCCGCCGAGGCGATACCCGGCGAATGCGCCGAGCATATAGGTGTCAGCCGTCGCCTTCGCGGCATAGTTCACCGGGCGCGTGCGGACACGGCCATAGCCGCCGCCGATCCCGAAGAACCCACCCGTCCCGCTGCTGACGCTGAAACCGGCCGAGCCGCCGTAATCGTCGTAGCGCAGCCGCGCGGCGCCGGTCGACGCCCGGCCGTCGATGCTGGCGAACTGTCCCGTCGGCCGGAACCACAATTCCAATCCGGATGGGGCGGTCAGCGGCAGCTGGTCGGTCGCCTCGCCAAAGGGCGCCGTCATCGACACCGCCTGGAGCGAGCCATAGAACGAGCCGGACGCCAGCTGGTTGAACGCTGTCGCGGCATCCGCCGCGGTCAGCTGCGTATCCAGGCCCGAGACCACGGTCGCGAGATCCTGCAACCGTCCATAGCCCTGGACATCGGCGACCGTGTTGGGGTTGCGAATGGCCGCGATCCGGGTGACCAGATTGGGGATGGCCGCCTGTAGCGCGTCGGCCGCGGCGGCCGCGTTGCTGGTAGTGGCGACCCGGTTGTACGCCGAACGCGTCACGTCCAGCGACACGATCGTCGTCCCGCCGACCGTGCGCGGCGTCAGCGCGAAGGTGAGGAAGGGCGAGCTGAACCCGGAATTCAGCGTCAACCCGGTCGCCGAATAGGTGCCGGAGACCGTGAACAGGTCCTGCGCGCGGCCGGCCGTGTAGATGGCCCCCGGCGAGGTCGTGACCGACACCGCGCCCGCCAGCGTCAGATTGCCATTGACCGTCAGCGCGGACGGGGTCGAGCGCAACGAGTTGGTGGTGGTGGGGTCATAGGCGACGAACGGGGTCAGCGCGACGCCATAGCCGCCGAACCCCAGGATGCCCGACGCGACGAGCGGCCCGACGGCCGTGCCGTTGGCGCGCACCAGCGCCGGCGCGGCGGCCAGCGCCAGCGTGCCCGTCGCACCCTGCGTTACGTTGCCGTCGACCCGCACCGCAATGCCCTGGAGCACGGTGGCGCTGCCGTCGGTGACGCGACGGCCCAGCGTCAGCGTCGCATTGTTCTCCACATTGCCGCGGATGCCGAAGATCCCGGCGCCGGTGACCGGGTCGGTCCCGGACACGCCCAGCTGCACCTCGCCCGCGCTGACGCGGAAGGTGCCCACGTCCATCGTATAGCTCGCCGGCGTTCCGCCCACCGTCGTGGCGATGTAAGGCGTGCCGACCACCGTGAAGATGCCTGCGCCCGTCTTCTCGACCAGCGTCACGCCACGGACGGCCGAACCGCTCGCCACGAAGAGATTGGGCGAGAAGGTCGTGCCCGTCAGCGTGCCCAACGCCGGGTCAGTCGCGACATAGGCCCCGTAGTTCGGCGTGTTGACAAAGCGCAGCGCGCCGATGCCCGCGCCCAGCGCACCCGATGGCGTGTCGCTGGTGCCGACCCCGAGATAGCCGCTGTCGTTGAGGCGCAACGTGGTATTGGTCAGCCGCGAATTGTCGGTCGGCAGGACCTGCGCGATGATGTTGCCCGTCGTGATCGACCCGGCGTTCAGGTTAAGGGTCGCGGCGATGTCGCTGGTGCGCAGCACGGCCCCCGTCGCGGCGCCCGTCGACGGATCCGCGATCGTCGCGCCGGTGACCAGGACGCCGCCGAACAGCAGCCCGTTCTGATTGAGCGTATAGGCCTGGGCGAACCGGGTCGCCGGCGCCGTCACCGTCGTGGTGCTGGACGTGGCGGTCGTCGTGGCGGTGCTGGCGACCTGATTGACCGCCGCCCCGAACGACACGCCGTTGCGCAGCACGCCGCTGTTGGTCACCGTGCCCGTCGCGCCCTGTGCCGTCACCTGGCCGGAGATGACGCCGCTGTTGGTGACGCTCGCCGCGCCGCCGACACCCGTGTTGGTCGTGGTGGTGACGGTGCGCGTGAGGACCGGGTCGTTCGACCCGGTGCCGGTCGTCGTGCTGCTGGTGTTCAGCCCCAGCGCGTTGGCGGCGACGCTGCCAAAGATGGTGCCGGTGTTGGTCGCGCCGGAGCCGCCGACGCTCGCCACGCTGACGAACAGCGGAGCGGTGAAATAGCCGGTCGACGCGCCGACGATGCCAGCGTTGGTCAGGCTGGCGGCTCCGCCGACCGCCGTGGTGGAACTGGTCGTCGTCTGCCCCGACAGGGCCCCGTCGGTCGCAAAGGTCTGCGTCGTCTGGCTCGCGCTGTTGGTATAGGTCTGCCCGACGAAGATGTTGCCCGCATTGCCCGCGTTCACGCGCGAGCCCGACGCGATCGTCAGGGTCGAGCCGCCGACGCCCCGGACCAGGAGCTGACCGGCGGTCGCCGAGGTCGAGGTCGCCTGCAACGCCGCCGCCGTGTTGATCGCGAGCGACGCCGTGCCGCCCACGTTGCTGGTGGTGCCGTTGCTCGTCGCGCCCGTCTGCGTCGGGGCGGCGAGCGTCGTGGCGTTGTTGCCCGTGTAGGTCTGCTGCGATGAGGAATTGCTGAGCGTGTTGTTCGCCGTGACGGTAACGCCGCCCGTGCTCTGGCCCGTCAGCGTCGCGGAGGCGTTGCCGTAATTGCCGTTGACGGTGATCGCGCCCGTGCGGCCCGCGACCATCGCCGTCGCGTTGCCGAAATTGGTCGGCGCGGTCTCGGCCGAGCTGGCGCTCACCGTGCGGGTGACGACCGCCCCTGTCCGGGTGGTCACATCGCCATTGTCGGTGCGCACATTGCCGCCGGTCAAGGTGTTGACGTTGACCCCGCCGGCCACCGTGCTGTCGCTGGCGACGGTCAGCGTTGCGGCGGTGTTGCCGCCCGCCCCCGTCCCGCGGCCGCTGACTGCGACGGCGCCGGCGACGGTCGCGCCGGTCAGCGTCACCGCGCCGGAGCCGGCCGCCCCCGAGCTGGTCGCGAAACCGGTGGTCGAGCTGGATTGCGCGGTGGATTGGGCGACGGGCAGGGCCGTCGTCGCCGCCGTCGTGCTCCGGCTCGCCGTGTCGTTGCCGTTGGTGGTGTTGGAGCCAGTACCGCCGGACACGGTGATCGAGCCCTCGACGGCGCCGCCGGTGACGGTGGCCGAGGCCGCGCCGTTGCCGGTCTGGCTGACGAGGCTGCCGGTGCCGAAGCCGTTGTTGCGCAGCGCGCCCGTCACGGTGATGCCGCTGTCGCCCGCGTTCCAGGTCGTCGCCGAGCGGCCCTGGCTGGTCGACACGGTCTCGCTGGCGGCGGTCGCCGGCGCGACGAACGGCTGCGTCGTGGTGGTCGTGGTGTTGGTAGACGAACTGGTGGTGCCAGCCGCGCCGGCCGTGCCGTTGAAATTGGCGAACAGCGTGCCGCTGATGGCGGCGCTGCTGCCGGTCTGGCCGTTCTGGCTCACGGTGCGAACGCCCGTGGTCAGCGCCGAACCGGATGCCGACCCGACCGTGCCGCCATAGGTGCCCACGACGGCACCGCCCGTCTGCGTCGAGCTGGACGAACTGGCGTTCGTCGTCACGACCTGGACGGTGTTGCCGCCCGCCGTCGCCGGCGTCGTGGTCGTCGTCGTCGAGTTCGTGGTGCCGTTGGTGGAGTTGGAGACGGCCGACGTCAGCGACACGTTGCCGAAGATCGCGCCCGCGTTGGTCAGCGTCGCGCCGGTGAGGCCGGTGACGCTGACATTGTCCTCGATCACGCCGGTGGCGCGGTTGGTCAGCGCCGCCGCTCCGCCGACCGCATTGAACACGGAAGTGTTGGCAATGGGAGAGACGACGCTGGTCGGGCTGCCGGCGGCTCCCGAGGTCGTCTGCGAGTTGCTGTTGCTAACGGAGTTGAGCAAGCGGGCGCTGGTGACGGTCACGTTGTCGCGCACGCGTCCCACGTTGTCGGCGGTTGCACCGGTATCGCCCGTGACCGTGAGCGAACCGAACACATTGCCGGTGCTCGCGACCATTGCCCCGGCGGTGGAGCCCGTCGCGGCCCGAGTCGTGGCGGTGCTGTTGGAAAAGTCGGAGCCCGCGACCGTGGTGCTGTTATTGCTGGTCGTGACGGTGCTGGTGCCCTGGCTGAAGACGTTGATGTCACCCAGGATGGCGACATTCACGCCGGCGCCGGTGCCCGCGATGCCGGCGACGTTGGCGGTCGCCGCGCCCTTGTTGGAGGAGACGAACGTGGTGCCGAACACCTGCCCGGTCGCCGCGAGGTCGATCGCCACCGCGCCGCCGACCGGCGTGGTGCGGTTCGTCGAGGTGAAGGTGGTGCCCGTCGCGGCCGAGGTGGACGTGGACGTGAAGCTGCTGTCCGCCTGCGTCGACGTGACGCTGACGCTGCCGGGCGCGGTCGCCGAGCCGACCTTGCCCGCGATCGACGCCGACGAACCGCCGGGACCGCTCGCCACGCTCACGCTGTTGACCTGCGCGTTCGTGCCGATCGTGGCGGATGCCGCCCCGCCCACATAGGTGGTCGAACTAGCGTTGTTGGTCGTCGTCACGCCGCCGGCCACCGCCGTGTTGCCGCCGCCCGGGACCGAACTGGTGTTGTTGTAACTGGCCGTGCTGAGGCTCACCGCGCCGGCCACCGCATCCAGGTTGAGCTGTGCCCCACCGACGCCGCTGACGAAGATGCCCTGCGGCACGGCGACGGCGGTGCCGGCGGCGGGGATGGCGACGGGCGCAGTGATCGTCGCGCTGGCGATCCCGCCCGCGAACGTCGTCGTGGACGCCGCGTTGACCCCGACCGTGCCCGTCGTGGCGGTGGTGGACCGCGCTGATTGCAGGTTCACGGGCGTGCTGCCGCTACCGCCGTTCGCGACGTAGATCGGGCCGCTGCTGGTCAGCGTGATCGCGCCCGGTCCGACGAGGGTGAGGCCGCCCGCGATCGTGCCGGTGTTGCCGGCCGTCATGGCGCCGCCCGCGAAGCCGGTGACGCTGCCGCTGATCATGCCGCCGTTGGTGATCGACAGCGTGTTGGTCGCGGGATTGTTGAACCCGGAATAGGTGAAGTTGACGGGCGCGGCGGCGGTTCCCAGCGTCCCGGCGTTGTTGAAGGATACCGCGTCGTTGAAGACGGTGGCGGATGGGGAGATCGTGTTCGCGCCATCGGCGTTGACGACCGCGCCCGCCTGCACGTTGAGCGTGAGCGTCGGGGGCGTCGCCGTGGCGATGGCGGCGTTCGCGGGCGTGACCGTGGTGGTGCCGGCGCAGGTCACCGTGAAAGTGCTCGCCACGCATTGCGCCGAAGCCGGCGACGCACTCATCGCGATGGCGCACACCGTGGTGGCGGAACCCGTGAACAGCCGAGCCCTTGTCGAAAAACGCATGAATATTCCCCCTACCTGAACGTCCAGGACATGCCGTTCCGGCCGCGATTCGCGGTACGGTTCCCCAGCAATGTCCCTGAGTTTCAGGTTTCAGCGTCGGACGCGGTGACGGCCGTCACGCGAAGACGGTGATTGTTGTCACGCCCATCATCTTGCCGGGCCTGAAATACATCCGAACATCAACGATATATTTTTCGATGCGCATGCAGTTGATACTAAAGGAAAGTCGACGCTTCAAACATCTATATACCCCAAATTGGGGATAGGCACCGTCCCGATGACGCGAATAGTGTGTCCAACAGCAGAGGACGCGGGGGCGTGGTGGATGGGGTTGACGCTTATAGGGGAGCGGATCGATGGCGGGCAGCCGTTCCGCGCGCGTTATCGGGAAGGCGGCACGGCGCACGGCGACGCCACGTGTTTCCGGTCGATGCGGCCCGGCGAGTTCTTCGACCCCGATGCCGCCAGCCCCGGCATGATGCTAACGCTGGAGCGCGGAACGCTGACGGTGGAGATCGTCACGCTGACGGGGGTGGAACTGTGTCTCGACCGGCTGACGCCCGGGCATTGCGTCGTCGGGTTCCGGGGCGTCAGCAACCCCGCCTTTGTCATCGGCTATCGTGCGCAAGGCCCTGCTCGCCTGATCGAACGGCCGATGTCGGCGACCGACGTCGACGTCGCGGTGGCGAGCTATCGGGCCTTGCTGAGCGCCGCCGTGCGGTTGACCTATCAGCTGGCCTGCCTGCCCGCCTCGCACCGGTTATATTGCGAACTCCTCCGGCTGGAGGCAGCCCGCCGCGCCCGAGCGGAGACGGGCCTGCGCGCGCCGACCCACGCCGTCCTGGCGCAGCGGCTGTCGACTAGTCGCGAGACCGTCTCGCGCGAGATGAACCACCTGCGCCGGCTGGGCGTGATCGCGGGCGGGCAGGAGATCGAGGTCACGAACGTCGGCTACCTCCTGTCCAAGGCGGCATCCGCGATGGATCTGTTCCGCGAGGACGACGTCTGGGCCAGCGTCGGAGCCTATACCGCTCTGGCCGGTGATCGTTGACGGCGCGGCCGGGCGTGTCGGAGCCATCGCCCTCCCGCGCCCGCACCTCGCCCGGGCGCTCAGCGTCGTCGCGCTGATGCGGCGGGCG
>NZ_CAHJWX010000060.1 GCF_903643065.1 Sphingomonas bacterium
GGGGCGGCGGGCGGGCCGGCGCGGGCGCCGCGCGACCAGCTTGGTGGCGACAGCCGCTCGTCACGCCTGTCGGGCGGGCTGTCGGGCACCAATCTGGAACGCGCGGGCGACTATAACCTGCGCACCGTGTTGCAGGCGATCAGGGTCAGCGGCGAGACGACGCGCGGCGACCTGGTCCGGCAGACGGGGCTGACCGCGCCGACGATCGCCAACATCACCAACCGCTTGATCGACCAGGGGCTGGTCCGGCTCGCGGGTCGGCGGCAAGGCGGGCGGGGTCAGCCCGCGCTGCGGCTGCGGGTCGACCCGGACGGCGCGTTCGGCGTCGGCCTCAATATCGACCGGGATCACCTGACGCTGGTCACGCTCGATCTGGCGGGCGAGGTCCGCAGCCGCGTGACGCAGGACGTCGACTTCGCGATGCCCGCCGATGTCGCCGCCTTTGTCCGGCGGCGGCTGGACGAGACGGTCGCGGCGGGCGGGGTCGATCGGACGCGGATCCTGGGGGTCGGCATCGCCATCCCCGACGATTTCGGCCGGATCACGCTCCCCGGCCGGCCGGCCGGCTATGAGGCATGGGACGATGTCGACATGAGCGCGCTGCTTGGAAGCGTGCTGCCATGGCCGATCCATGTGGACAACGACGCCGCCGCCGCCGCGCTCGGCGAGGCGCAATGCGGCACCGCGTTCAGCAATCCCTCCTTCTTCTACCTGCTGATCAGCGCGGGGCTGGGCGGCGGCCTGGTGATCGACCGCACCTATCATCGCGGCGCCACGTCGCGCAGCGGCGAGATCGGGCTGATGCCCGACCTTGGCGCGGGCGCGGGCGCGGTGGTGCAGGACACCGTGTCGCTGTCCGCGCTCCAGGCGCGACTCGCCGCCGCCGGCTGCGCCGTCGACGATCGCGAGCGGTGGGTCGACGCCGACGCCCCGGCGCGGGCGATCATCGAGCAATGGCTGACCGACGCCGTGCGGGCGCTGACCACGCCGTTGATCGCCATCAACTGCCTGCTCGATCCCGATGCGATCCTGCTCGGCGGGCGCCTGCCGATCGGATTGATCGAACGACTCGCGGCGGCGCTGACGACGGCGCTGGCGCAGGTCGCGATGCCGTCGCATGCCCGGGTGATGCCGGCCGTCATGGCGCGCGACGCGCCCGCGATCGGCGCGGCCATCCTCCCGTTCCTGGATCACGTATTGCCGTCGGATGCGATCCTGATCCAAGCGGGACGGGTTTAGCGTTGCTCGCGAACGCCTTTGGCCACCCTCCCCCTTCCCACCCGACTGCGTCGGGCGGGCCCCTTCCCTCTCCCATCGGGAGAGGGAGAGACGCCAAAGACGCCGACGGGTGAGGGTGACCAGCCTTGATCGAATACGAGTTCAGTCGATGTAGGCATCGGATCGGGGCGCAACCCGATCAGCGGGTGGAGGCAAGGAGGTTGGTCGCGGCGTTGCTGTCGCCTGCGCTCAGGCGATGGCCTCGCCCGGCAACAGCTCCGTGTCGATCTGGGCCTGCATCGCGGCGGAGTAGCGGGCGCCCGCCAGCGCGTTGGCCGGGAACAGCGCGTCGACGGCGGCGAGCAGATCGGCCGGGATCGTCAGGGTCGCGGCGGCGAGGTTCTGCTCCAGATGCGCGAGGCTGCGCGTGCCGGGGATGGGCACCACGTCCGGGCCCTGCGCCAGCAGCCAGCCAAGCGCCAGCTGGGCGGGGGCGAGGCCGGCGCCGTGGGCGAGCGCGTCGAACCGGTCGATGAGCGCCAGGTTGCGCGCGAGGTTCGGCTGGACGAAGCGCGGCATGGCGGCGCGGATGTCGCCCGCCTCATAGCCGTCGTCGCGCACCGCGCCGGCGAGCAGGCCGCGCGCGACCGGCGAGAAGGCGACCAGCGCGATGCCGTGCTCGCGGCAGGCCGCGAGCACGCCCGCCTCGACGTTACGCGACGTGGGCGAATATTCGCTCTGCACCGCGGCGATCGGATGGACGGCCTGCGCGCGCCGGACCGTGTCGGCGCCCATTTCGCTGAGGCCGATCGCGCCGATCTTGCCCGCCTCGACGGCGCGGGCCAGCGCGCCGACCGATTCCTCGATCAGCACCCGGCGATCGAGCCGGTGCAGATAATAGAGGTCGATCCGATCGACGCCGAGCCGCGACAGCGATCCGTCCAGCGTCCGCGCGATCGCGGCGGGCGAGCCGTCCAGCCCGCGCCGGCCGTCGATGGTGTCGAGCACGCATTTGGACGCGAGCGTGAACTCGGCCCGGCGGTGCATCACCGCGCGCGCCAGCAACCGCTCGTTCGCGCCGCCCCCGTAGAGCGCGGCGGTGTCGAGGAAGGTGCAGCCAAGATCGAGTGCCCGGCGGAGCAGCGCCGCGCCGTCCGCATCGGACGGCGGCGCGCCATAGGCGTGGCTGAGGTTCATGCAGCCCAGCCCGATCGCCGACACGGTAAAGGGGCCGACGGCGCGGGTGGGCAGCGTCATGGCTATTCTCCTGGGCCTAGAATTCCTGTTCAGACCGTACCCTGACCCGTTCGTGTCGAGGCTCGGGAAAGCCCTCGCCCGGGACGAATGGAGGGTAACAGCCGATCAGCACACGGCCTAGAGCGGCAGGCCGACATAGTTCTCCGCGATGCTGGTCTGCGCGGCGGTCGAGCCCGCAATATAGTCCAGCTCCGCCGTCTGCATCCGCCGTTCGAACGCGCCATCCTCCGGAAATCGGTGCATCAGCTTGGTCAGATACCAGCTGAAGCGTTCCGACTTCCACACCCGCGCCAGCGCGCGCGCGCCATAGCCGGCGAGGCCCGCCTCGTCGCCGCGCGAATACCAGCCGATCAGCGCCTCCGACAGATAGGCGACATCGGACGAGGCGAGGTTCAGGCCCTTGGCGCCGGTCGGCGGCACGATGTGCGCGGCGTCGCCGGCGAGGAACAGCCGGCCGTGCCGCATCGGCTCGGCGACGAACGAGCGCAGCGGCGCGATCGACTTTTCGATCGACGGGCCGCGCGTGACCCGCGCGGCGACGCCGTCGCCCAGCCGCGTCGACAGCTCCTCCCAGAACCGCTCGTCCGGCCAGTCCTCCAGCCGTTCGTCCAGCCCGACCTGGAGGTAATAGCGGCTGCGCGTCGGCGAGCGCATCGAGGCGAGCGCGAAGCCGCGATCATGGCTGGCGTAGATCAGCTCGCCATCGCAGGGCGGGACATCGGCGAGCACGCCCAGCCAGCCGAACGGATAGGCGCGCTCGAACACCCGGCGCACGCTCGCGGGCATCGCCTGACGGCCGGCGCCGTGAAAGCCGTCGCAGCCGGCCACGAAATCGCATTCCAGTCGCTGCGCGCCGCCCTCGCCATGGACGATCACCGGCCGGTCGCCGTCGATCCCCTCGATCGCGGCGACGGGCGACTCCCACAGGATCGGCAGGTCGCGCGGGCCGGCGGCGTCGATCAGGTCGCGCGTCACCTCCGTCTGGCCATAGACGGTGACGTGGCCGCCGGTGAGTGCTGCGACGTCGATGCGGATCAGCCGCCCGTCGTCGGCGAGCGCGAAACCGTCATGCGGCAGGCCCTCCGCGTCGAGCCGCGCGTCGATGCCGAGGCGATGCAACAGGTCGGTGGTGGTCCGCTCCAGCACGCCGGCGCGGATCCGCTCCTGCACCCGCGCGCGGGTCTGGCGTTCGACGATCACCGCGTCGATGCCCGCCGCCTTGAGCAGGTGACCCAGCAGCAGCCCAGCCGGCCCGGCGCCGACGATGCCGACCTGGGTCCTCAACCGCTCAACTGCGCTTCGAGCGCGCCGAGCACCCGGTAGCAGGGCATCACCTGCGCGACCGAGCCGTTGGGCTCGCGCCCGTCGCGGATCGCGGCGACGAACTCGCGATCCTGCAGCTCGATGCCGTTGTTCGACACCGCCACGCCCGCGAGATCGACGGGCTCCTCGCGCCCCGTCACCAGATCGTCGTAGCGCGCGATCCACGTGCCGTTGTCGCAGATGTAGCGGAAAAAGGTGCCGAGCGGCCCGTCATTGTTGAACGACAGGCTGAGCGTGCAGATCGCGCCGCTCTGCGCCTTCAGCTGGATCGACAGGTCCATCGCGATGCCGAGCTCGGGGTGGATCGGGCCCTGCATGGCATTGGCCTGGACGATCGGGCCGGCCTGCCAGGCGAACAGGTCGACGGTATGCGCGGCGTGATGCCAGAGCAGATGATCGGTCCAGCTGCGCGGCTCGCCCTTGGCGTTGATGTTCGTGCGGCGGAAGAAATAGGTCTGCACGTCCATCTGCTGGATGGCGATCTCGCCCGCGACGATCCGGTCGTGAAGATATTGATGGCTCGGATTGAAGCGGCGGGTGTGGCCGACCATGCAGGTGAGGCCGGTCGCCTGCTGCCTCGCCAGCACGGCCTCGGCGTCCGCCAGGCGATCGGCGAGCGGGATCTCGACCTGGACGTGCTTGCCGGCGTCCAGGCACTGGATCGCCTGGGCGGCGTGCAACTGGGTCGGCGTGCACAGGATGACGGCATCCACCTCCGGCATCGCCAGGCTCTCGGCGAGATCGGTGGTGGCGTGCGCGATGCCGTATTTCGCGGCGGTCGCGCGGGTCGCGTCGCGATCGCGGCTGACCAGGCTGACGACCTCGACGCCGTCGATCCTCGCCAGGCCGTCGAGGTGCTTTTCGCCGAACGCGCCGGCGCCGGCGAGCGCGATCTTCATGGCTGCGTCTCCCTCGCGGTCGGCCGCAACACGATGTGGCCGACGGCGGTGTTGCTGGCGGGAACGTGGTAGAAGCGATGCAGCTCGGTGACGTGCTCGCCCAGCGCGCCGCGCATGACGAGCCACATGACGAGCTCGATCCCCTCCGACCCCGCCTCGCGCAGATATTCGATATGCGGCAGGTAGCGCAGCGCCGCCGGATCGCGGGTCAGCTTGTCGAGAAAGGCCTGGTCCCAGTCCTTGTTGATGAGGCCGGCGCGCGGACCCTGGAGCTGATGGCTCATCCCGCCGGTGCCCCAGACCTGAACGTTCAGGTCCTCTGGGAAGCTCGCCACCGCGCGCGCGATCGCCTCGCCCAGCGCCCAGCAGCGATTGCCCGAGGGCGGCGGGTAGGTGACGACGTTCACCGCCAGCGGGATCACCTTGACCGGCCAGGCCGGCACCTGACCGAAGATCAGCGACATCGGCACGGTCAGCCCGTGATCGACCTCCAGCTCGTTGATGATGGTGAGGTCGAACTCGTCGAGGATGCAGGATTGCGCGATATGCCAGGCGAGGTCGGGATGACCCTCCACCACCGGCACGGCGCGCGCGCCCCAGCCCTCGTCCGCGGGGCGGAACCGCTCCCCGCAGCCGATGGCGAAGGTGGGGATGAGGTTGGCGTCGAACGCGGAGGCGTGGTCGTTATAGACCAGCACCACGACATCGGGCCGCTCGTCGCGCTGGAAGCGCTTCACCCAGTCATAGCCGTCGAACACCGGCCGCCAGTAATCCTCGCCGACGCGGCCGCCGTCGAGCGCGGCGCCGACGGCGGGGATGTGGCTCGTGGTGATGCCGGCGGTGATGCGCGCCACCTCAGCGGCCTCCGGACGACGCCGCGCCGACGTTCGGCGTCTCGGCGGCAATCTCGGCCAGCTCGGCCAAGGTCTCGCGCTGCTCCCGGCGCGAGCGCAGGCCGTTCGGCGAGCGGCCGCCCGCGATCATCATCGCCTGATAGTCGGCGGGCGACATGCCGGTCATCGTGCCGACCGCCTGCAGGAAGCTCTGCCCGTCCGTCGAGAACAGCTTGGCGAGGAAATAGATGTTGCCGCCGAGATCGAGCAGCCGGTTATAGTCGCGCGCGAGCACCGCGTCGCGCTGCTCGGGCGACAGCGGCCATTCGTCCAGATAGGCGGCCTCGTCCGCCTTGAACCGTGCGCGGTTGTCGGCCTTCATCAGGCTCATCGCGAACTGGTTGACGTGATAGCCGAGCCGGGCGCGCCGGGCGGTGTACACCCGCGTGCCCGGGATATCCTCGATCTCGGCGAGGTAGGCGTGGATGTCGCCGGCCCGCGTCATGCCTGCTCCCGCTCGGTCCAGGTGAAGGGGAGCGGGGCCTCGCGAAAGGCGAAGCGGTTGATGTGCTCCTCGAAGACGTGGCGCAGGCGCTCGGGCTCGCCGTCCGGCGCGGGCGCCAGCTCGACGCCGAGCGCGTCCGCCCCGGCCGTCATCGTGACGAGCCCGAGGGGCAGCGGGATCGACGCCCGGGTCGCGTCGAAGTCGACCGCGAACTTGTGGCTCCAGTGCTTGGCGAGCTGCTGAAGGTAGCGGCTGGCATGGGCGGTGGGCACGGTCCCGGTGCGGATGACGGTCATCGGCCATTCTCCTTCAACATCGCGTCGAGCCTGGGAAAGACGCGCCGGGCATTGCCCTCGAAGATGGCATGGCGCTGCTCGGGATCGATCGGCAACGCGTCGACATAGCGTTTGGTGTCGTCGAAATGATGTCCCGTCCGCGGATCGATCCCACGCACCGCGCCGACCATCTCGGAGCCGAACAGGATGTTCTTCGTCTCGATCACGGTCGCGAGCAGGTCGATGCCCGGCTGGTGGTAGACGCAGGTGTCGAAGAACACGTTGTTCATCAGGTGGGTCGCCAGGTCCGGCTGCTTCAGCATGTCGGCCAGGCCGCGGTAGCGTCCCCAATGATACGGCACCGCGCCGCCGCCGTGCGGGATGATGAGCCGCAGCGTCGGGAAGTCGCGGAACAGGTCGCCCTGGAGGAGCTGCATGAACGCGATCGTGTCGGCGGCGATGTAATAGGCGCCGGTGGCATGCATCGCGCGATTGCACGAGCCGGAGACGTGGATCATCGCCGGGACGTCCAGCTCGACCATCGCCTCGTAGAACGGATACCAGAAGCGATCGGTGAGCGGCGGATGCGCGAAATGTCCGCCGCCCGGATCGGGGTTGAGGTTGCAGCCGACGAAGCCGAGCTCGCCGACGCAGCGTTGCAGCTCGGCGATCGAGCCGGCCATGTCCGCCGCCGGGCTCTGCGGCAGCATGCACACGCCCACGAACCGGTCGGGGTAGAGCGCGCAGACGCGGGCAATCAGGTCGTTCGACGCGCGGGCCCAGTCGGTGGCGACGCGCTCGTCGCCGACATGCGGCGCCATGGTGGACGCGCGCGGGCTGAACACCGTCAGGTCGGCGCCGCGCTCGTTGAGCAGCTTGAGCTGGTTGGCCTCGATGGTCTCGCGGATCCGGTCGTCGGCGATGGCGGGATAGGCGGGGGCGGCGCCCCCCTCCCGAAACGCCGCGACCTGGCGCTCGCGCCAGGCATCGTGCTCGGGCGGCGCGGTGGTGTAATGGCCGTGGCAGTCGATGACGAGCGTCATGCCGTCCCCGCTACCGCAAGGCTCGCCTCACCCGGGCCGATCGGGGCTGTCCGCCGCTGCATCGTCGTCCGATAGCGGCGACGCGCCGCCGGACTCCAATCGATTTCGCGACTGGTCGATCGTATTTCCGGAAGTGTCCGACGCCGCCGCATCGAGCAGCGCCAGCAATCGCGCCTGCGCGGCGGTGGGTCGCCAGTCGACTCGGGTGGTCACCCCGATGATGCGGCTGGCCTGGGCGAGCGACGCGTCGATCACCGTCAACAGGCCGGCGGCGATCTCCATCGCCACCTGATCGGGCGACAGCAGCGTCAGCAGGTCGCTGTCGAGCAGCACGCCGCGAATCACCATCACCGATCCGCACTCGATCGGGGCCGACGGCGACCGGCCGGCGAACATCGACTCCCACTGCCCGCGCAGTGGCGATCCCCGTGGCGCGACGACCCAGGACTGGCGCGCCAGCGCCTCCACATCCGCGCGCCGCCCGGCGAGCGGGTGCCCCGCGCGGCCGATCACCACCAGCCGATCCTGCAACAACGGTGCCTGCGCCAGCCCCGGTGGCATCTCCTCGCGCAAGGCGCCGATCGTCAGGTCGATGACGCCGTCGCGCAGCGGCTCGACCAGCTCGCGCCAGGAGCCCTCGATCACGTCGATCGTCGCGTTCGGCGCGTCGCGATGGAAGGCCGCGATCGCGGCGGGCAGCACGCGCGCCCGCGCCAGCGGCATCGCGCCGACCACGATCCGGCCCGTCAGGCTGGTGCTGCCGTCCCCCGCCAGATCGGCGATGCCCGCCGC
>NZ_CAHJWX010000061.1 GCF_903643065.1 Sphingomonas bacterium
CCGTCGCAACCCGCGCCCGCGCGCCGGGGCAGCGCCACCGCCTCGCTCGCCGCCGCGCTGAAGCCCCGCGGCTAGGCGATCACCGTCCCACCGGCGTCACGCGCCAGCAGCCGTCCCATCGCATCGAACAGCGCGTCCATCGCCACCGGCTTGAAGATCACGTCGTCCGCGCCCGCCGCCAGGCAGCGCTCGCGCAGGTCGGGCGCGGTGTCGGCGGTGACCACGATGACCGGCACCCGCGCCTTGTCGTCGGGCCGCGCGCGGATGTGACCGATCGCGGTAATGCCATCCATGCCCGGCATGCGCAGGTCGACCAGGACCATGTCGAACCGGTGCTCGTCGATCAACTGGAGGCCGGTCGGCGCGTCCTCCGCTTCCGTCATCGTCGCGCCGGCCACATTGAGCATGTCGCGCACCACGCGGCGGTTCATGCGATCGTCCTCGATAAAAAGGACGTTCATGATCGCGAGTGACGGGACGACGACAGGGAATTGGGCTCGATCATTGCCGCCATGTTATCTGCCTATGCCGCCCGGGACACAAGCACCGTTGCGTGATCCGCGTCCTCGCTGCGACCAAACAGCGCGGCGACGAGCGATGCGCCGGTCACCGGCTTGACGATCAGGCGATCGACTCCGGTCGCGAACACCGCAACGCGCTCGGCCTCCGACGCAGGTGACCGGAGCAGCATCACGGGCGCGGACCCGGCCAGTGCCTTGATCTCTTTCATGAAGCGGAGGCCGTCGCCGGCCGCGCGCGCGGTCGCCTCGTCGATCAGGACATGCGTCACCGTGCCGGCCTCGACGCAAGCAAGCGCCTCCGCGATCGTGCCGGCGAACGCGACCGCCGCGATGTGAGGCTGCAGCAAGGCGCGCAGCATCGCGCGCGTGATCGGATTGCGTTCGAGCACCAGCAGCGTGTCGCCGCTGGCGGACGCGCACGCGACGGCCGCCGACGCGACCGCCGGCAGCGGCAGGGTGGCGGTGAAGATGGTGCCGATGCCGGGCGTGCTCGCCAGCGCCACGTCGCCTCCCATCGCGCGCGCGAGCCGCCGGACGATCGCGAGCCCCAACCCGGTGCCGCCGAACTCGCGCGTGGTGCTGGCGTCGGCCTGCCGGAACGATTCGAACACCGCCTCGTGCTTGTCGGCGGCGATGCCGATGCCCGTGTCGGCGACCGCGATCCGGATACCATCGTCCGCGGCTTCGGCGGTCAGCGTGATCGAACCGTTGTCGGTGAACTTGACCGCATTCGACAGGAGATTGAACGCGATCTGGCGCACCCGCGCCGCATCGCCGTCGACGAGCGGCGGGCAGCGCTCGACATCGACGACGAAGCGCAAACCCTTGGCCCGCGCCTGCTCCGCCCACAGCCGCGCCGCGTCACGCAACGTGCTCGCGACGTCGAACGGCGCGCGTTCCAGCGTCAGATGGCCAGTCTCCATCTTGGCGACATCGAGGATGTCGTCGACCAGCGCGCGCATCGTCAGCCCCGCGCCCTGGACCACGCCCAACCGCTCGCGGGTCGGCGCGGACAGGCCCGTATCGGCCAGCATCACCTGCGTCATGCCGAGGATGCCGTTCAGGGGCGTGCGGATCTCGTGGCTGGTGGTCGCCAGGAACTCGGTCTTGGCGGCGAGCGCCTTGCCGAGCGCGTCGTTGGTGACGGCGAGATCGTCATTGACGGCGCGGACCTGATCGCGGCTGCGGCGCAGCGTCACGAGGCCAACGAGCAGCAGGAGGATGATGGCGGCGGCAGCGCCACTGCCACCCAGCCAGAACAGCCGCTCGGTCCGCGCGCGCTGCAACGCCTCGCGGGCCTGACGTAGTCGCTCGGCGTCGCGCAACTGAGCGATCTTGGCTTCCTGATTGGCTGAGTCGAACCGCGCCGCCATCAATGCGGTGCTGGTTTCGGTCGCGAGTCGCGTCGCTTTGTCGTCGAGCCGCTTGAGCGCGTCTGCGTGCGCCAGGGCATCGTCGGACCGGCCGAGCGCACGATAGACCGCGATGGCGGTCGCGTGGGAATCGCGCATTAGCAGATCAGTCGTGGCAAGATCGATGTCGCGGAAGGCGCGGTCAACAAATTGTTGCGCGTCGTGTAGTCGGCCATGTTGTAGTGCCGCCTGCGCCGCCACCGCATCAAGCTGGCGAGAGTCGTCCTGCGTCGTTCCCTTCAAGGCTGCAGCGGCGGCGATGGCTGCATCCGCTTGACGCATCTGCTTCGCCTTCAACTCGTTGCGAGCGAGATTGCGCAGGAACTGCGCCTGAGCCGTGACGCTACCGACACGCCGAGCGGCCGCGATCGCCTGTCGAAATGAGGTTGCCGCATCAGCATACCGGCCCTGCTCGCGAAGGGCGATGCCCCTGCTGTTCCAGATCGACAATGTCAGACCCGGGTCGGTCGGATAGGCATCAAGCGCCTCACCAAGGTAGCGCAGCGCCGTCGGATAGTCCTGGGCATCGTCATAGAGCATCGCCAGGCAAACCAACGAGACCGCTTGCTTGCGTTGATCCTTGGACTGTTTGAAGAGGCGGTGTGCCTTGAGGTAATCGGTCAGCGCGGTCGCCACCTCGCCGCGGGCGCCATGAATGCTGCCGCTGGTCAGCAAGATCTCACCTTGCAGCTCCAGCTCGCCAAGTAACGCGCCAGCCAACACGCGCGCTTCGGCAAGCGGGATGGCTGCTCGAATCGGGTCACCCGAGCGACCCAGCGCTTCCGCCTCCAGCCAGAGCGAGGTCGTGAGCGCCCGGCGGCGAAGGTTCGGATCGGGTATCGTCCTGGCCTTGACGGCGCCATCACGCGCAAGCCGCGCGGCGGCGGCCGGGTTTGCCAACATCAACGCCTTCGCTTGCGCGATGGTAAGCTCGACGTTGTTCGATGGCACGTGCGCCGAAGCCGGGAAGGTCGGCGCGAGCGTGAGCAACGCGACCGCGATCCACCATCTCACGCGCGCGACCTTACCGCGATCAGCTGTTCCGCCGGTGTTCGCGCGCGGCGGACCAGTTCACGATGCTTGTCCTCGCGCAAGAAGGTCAGCAATGCCTCCAGCGCGAGCGGGCGGCTGATAAGAAAACCCTGCGCCATGTCGCAGCCCATGACGGACAGCAGCGCCAGCGCGGCCGGTGTCTCCACCCCCTCGGCCACGACTTCCATCTCCAACGCATGGGCGAGGTCGATCGTCGATCGGACGATCAGCGGATCGCGATGGGATGAGGAGAGCTGGGTGACGAAGAGCTTGTCGATCTTAAGCTCGCTGGCGGGCAGCTGCTTGAGATAGGCGAGGCTGGACAGGCCCGCGCCGTAATCGTCGATGGCGATGCTGACACCGATCGCGGCGAGCTGCTGCAGATGGCGAATCGCCACGTCCGGCTCGCGGATCACGCTCGTCTCGGTGATCTCGATCCCGAGCCGGGCGCCGCTGTTGGTCACCAGCGCGGCCACCTCGTCGATGAAGCCCGCGTTGGACAAGAGGCTACCGGTGATGTTGACGAACATGGGGAACATCCGACCGTGGCGGGCGAGCACGCGCTGATCGGTCACGACCTGGCGCAGCGTCCACAACGTCAGCGCCTCGATCGCGTGTGACGTCTCGGCGGCGGGGATGAACTCGCTTGGCGGGATCAGGCCATGGCGCGGGTGCCGCCATCGGACCAGCGCCTCCACGCTGACGATCTCCTGCCGACGCAGGTGCAACTTGGGTTGATAGTGCAACAAGAGCTCGTTGCCCGCGATCGCCCCGGGAAGATCGTCGGCGATCGTCGGCGACTGCTCGATGTGCGCGGCGGACGCGCCGGCCAGACTGGCTTCCGCCGCTTCGAGCAACGCCAGCTCGTCGCCGGGGAGCCGGAAGGCGGCGCCGATCCGCACGTCGATCGCCGGGTCGTCATCGCGCGCCGGCAGATGACACGCGAGCCTGACCCGCTCGATCAGCATGCCAATCGTGGCTGACCCGTCCAGCGTCAGCCGTGCTTCGATCAGATCGCGGGCCGCCGTGCTCACCGTCGCATCGGGCAACGCGGCGACGACCCGCTCGGCAAGCTCATGGGTGAGCAGATTCGTCCGGGCCAGACCAAGCAGACGACGAAGGCCTGACAGGTTCGCAAGGCGCACGAGCACCAGTGCGTCGTGTCCCGCGGCCGAGTCGGCGGTGTCGCCTGGACGGATGAAAGGCCGAATATCGCGCATGCCTTGCTAGCTTTACCGCCCAAGCCCTAATTTCCCGTTAACCCATCATGCTTGCCAAGCCGGGATCGATCTTGCGGCAGATCAAAAACATGGTTAACGTATAAATGCGTCCAACGTAGGCGCATCAAGGGAGAAAACTGATGTCGGATTGCTTCGACGGCTGGCTGTTCGAGCAGACCAAGCCCTGGTAAATTGACACTTGGCCCGGGCCGGTCGCTCCGTCGCTGAGCGCCGGTCTCGATCCGACCCGGGCCTCATTGGCTACCCCGCGCCGATCTCGCTTCCAGGCTCGCCAGATCAGCGGCCTCCCAGCCGCCGCCCAATGCCTTCATCACCGCCACCGTCTGTTGCCGTAGCTGCGCGTCGCTCGCTGCCAATTGCTCCCGTGCGCTCAGCACCTGGGACTGCGCATCTAGCAGACTGTTCTGCGCCACGAACCCCGTCCGATACTGCGCCTCGCGCGCCTGCGCGGTGACCAGCGCATCGTTCACCGCGCGCGCCAGCGTGTCGTGCCGCCGTCGTTCGGCCGCCAGCTGCACCAGCGCGTCCTCCACGTCCTTGAGCGCCTGCAACACCGTCGACTTGTAATCCAGATACGCCTCGTCGCGTTGCGCCTCGCGGATCTTGATCGTGCCCCGGCGGCGGCCCCAGTCGAGGATCGGGAATTGCAGCGCGCTCGTGCCGTTCACCTGGAGACTGTCGGTCGAGAACAGATTGCCCAATGCGGTGGAGATCAGCTGCGCCATGCCGGTGAGGTTGAACCTGGGATAGAGGTCCGCGACCGCGACGCCGATGTCCGCGGTCGAGGCCGCGAGGTTGCGCTCCGCCGCGCGCACGTCGGGGCGGCGGCGCAACAGGTCGGATGGCAGACCGGCGGGCACGGCGGGCGCGGGCTGAAGCGCTGGCGCGGGCGCCGACAGCTCGGCATTGAGCGCGGGCGGCGCCTGACCCAGCAGCGTCGCCAGCTGGTGCGCGCGCAAATCGAGGTCGGCGCGGATCGGCTCCGCGCGAGCTTCGGTGCTCGACACGACGGTACGCTGCTGCGTCAGATCGGCATTGGGCACCAGGCCGACCTTCGCCTGGTTCTCCGCGATGCTCAGCGACCGCCGCTGGCGCGCGACCTCGTCCGTCACGATCGCGACCTGCGCCTGGTCGAGCCGCAACGACCAATAGGCCTGCGCCACCTCGGCGGCGATCATCGTCGCCGCGTCGCGCGCGTCCCAGATGCTCGCCTCCGTCCGCGCGACCGCGCCCTCCACCTGCCGCCGGTCGCCACCGAACAGGTCCAGCTCCCAACTGGCGTCGAACCCCAGCGCGAAGGTCTTGATGCCGCCGCCAGGTAACGCCACGCCGCCGCCCGACGTGGAACCCGCGCCCCCACTGGTGCCCCCGCCGCCGAACGACTGCGCCAGCTGCGAGATGCCGGCGTTCTTGCTGAACCGCAGATAGGTCAGGCTGGCGTCGGCGTTGATCATCGGCTTGCCGGCCGACCGCGCGACGATCTCCTGATAGCGTGCTTCGCGCACGCGCGCGGCGGCGGATAGGATGTCCAGATTATCGCGCAACGCGCGCTCGATCAGGCCGGTGAGCACCGGATCGCCGAACGCCGTCCAGGGCCTGGCAAGGTCGATCGCACCGGCATCCGTCGACGCGCCGAACGCGGCGGGCACGGCCGCGTCGGGCGGGCGATAGTTCGGTCCGACGGTGCAACCGGCGAGCAGCCCCGCCGCGATCAAGCAAGCCTTGCGCATCAATGTGCCCCTCCCGGCCCGCCGCCGCTCGAACTCTTGCGCATCAGGAAGACCAGCGGCGTCACCACGATCACCAGCCACATCAATACCCAGAAGACACTGATGAACGCCTCCATCGACGCTTGCTGCGTCACCGTTCCATACAGCGCACCGAGCGCCGGGCTGCTGCCGTCGCCGCCCATTCCCCCGCCCTGCCCGCCCAGCGCCTGACCGGCGCTCCCGAGATAGTCGTTATAGGCCGGGTTGAGCGGCTGCGCGCTTTCAACGAGGCGCGACTGGTGGATCTGCTGCTGATGCGCGAGCAGCGTCTGCGCGGTCGAGATGCCCAGCGTGCCGCCCAGGTTGCGGAACACGTTGAGCAGGCTGGACGCCTGCGCGGTGTCCGTCTGCTTGAGTCCCTCATAGGCGACGGCATTGATCGGCACGAACAGGAACGGCAGCCCCGCCGCCGAGATCAGCCGCGCCGTCGATGCCTGCCAGAAGGTGATGTTGGCGTTGAGGTGCGCCAGATACCAGAGTGCGGCCACCTGCATGCAAAACGCGCTGACCAGCAGGATGCGCACGTCCATGCGGCTGCTCAGCACGCCCGCGATCGGCACCGCCACCAGCGTGGCAATCCCACCCACCGTCATCGCCAGCCCAGCATCCAGCGCGCTGTAGCCCAGCACCTGTTGCAGCATCTGCGGGATCAGTTGCGTGGTGCCGAACAGCACCAGGCCGGTCATCATCATCACGATCAGCGTCATGGAAAAGTTGCGGTTCTTGAACAGCCGCACGTCCACCACCGGATCGCGCTGACCCAGTTCCCACACAACCAGCGCGATGAGCGACAGGACCGCGACGATCGTCGTGGTCACGATCAACGGGCTGGCGAACCATTCGGCGCGTTCGCCCCGATCGGCCGTGATCTCCAGGCAACCGAGCCCGCCCGCGATCAGCAGGATGCCGACCCAGTCGATCCGCACGCCGCGCTTGGTCTTGGCGTCGCGGTCCTTTTTGACCTGCTCCGGCTCGTCGACGAACAACTCGACCAGGAACACGGCCGCGATGCCCACGGGCACGTTGATCAGGAACACCCAGTGCCAGGAAGAATGCTCGGTGATGAACCCGCCCAGCGTCGGCCCGAGCACCGGCCCGACCACCACGACGATGGCAAAGGCGGCGAAGGCCATGGCGCGCTGACTCGGCGGAAAGGTGTCGGCCAGCATCGATTGCTCGACCGGCGCCAGCCCGCCGCCCCCGATCCCCTGCGCGATCCGCGCGAGCACCAGCACCTGCAGATTGGGCGCGATCCCGCAGACGAACGAGGCGCTGGTGAACAGGATGATGGAAATGATGAAATAGCGCTTGCGCCCGATCGTGTCGGACAGCCAGCCGCTGATCGGGATGACGATCGCGTTGGCGACGAGGTAGCTGGTCAGCGTCCAGGTCGCCTCGTCGGACGAGATCGACAGGCCGCCGGCGATGTACTGCAACGCGACGTTGGCGATGGAGGTGTCGAGCACCTCCATGAAGGTCGGGATGGAGATGATCGCGACGATCAGCCACGGGCTGTACCTGCCCGCGACCGACCGGCTCTTGTTCCAGCCTCCGCCGGTCGCCGCCGCCGAGGCCATCAGCGCACCTTCACGGTCGGCACCGCGGACATGCCGGGTCCGATCGGATAACGCAGCGGATCGGGATCGCCCTGACGCCGATCGAACTCGATGCGCACCGGCACGCGCTGCACCACCTTGACGTAATTGCCCGTCGCGTTTTGCGGCGGCAGCAGCGCGAAGGCTTGGCCGGCGCCGCGCTGCACGGAGTCGACATGGCCATGGAAGGTGACGTCGGGATAGGCATCGATCTTGATGTCGACCGGCTGGCCGATCTTGACCAGCGTCAGCTGCGTTTCCTTGAAATTGGCGGTGATCCACATCCGGTCGGGCACGATCGCCATCAGCTGCGTGCCGGGCGCCACATAGGAGCCGACGTTCACTTGCCGGTTGACGACCTGCCCCGACACGGGCGCGACCAGCCGGAGATCGCCGAGCGTGACGTTCGCCTGGCGCACCTGCGCCTCGCGCGCGCCGATCGACGCTCGCGCGGCGCCGGCCTGTTCGCGCGCGACCGCCACCTGCGCCT
>NZ_CAHJWX010000062.1 GCF_903643065.1 Sphingomonas bacterium
GAGCCGTCGCGCACGGCGCCGGCGAGCGGATGGCCACTGGTGCTGGAGTGGTGGCGGTGAGGCCAAATGCCTTGCCAAGTTGCCGTTCTGTTCTACGCTGTGGACGTGCAACCAGCCTTCGCCTTCGCGGCGCCCGACCTGCGGCCGTGGCAAGGCCGGCTGGCCCCGGTCGCGCTGCCGGCGCGGCGGCGCACGCCGGTAGGGCAGTTGGTCAAGTCGATGATCAGCGCGCGCACGCGCGACGCGGTGTCGATCGCGGCGTATCGCCGGCTGGGCGAGCGCTTCGGCGCCGCCGCCGGGATCGCGCGCGCCGAGCCGGCCGAGGTGGAACGGCTGATCGGCGACGTGACCTTCGCCGACGCGAAGGCGATGCGGTTGGTCGCCGCGTTACGCCTGATTGAAGCGAGCGATGGCGGGTTCGCGCTCGCCCACCTCGCCACTCGCCCGCTCGATGACGCGCTCGCCTGGCTGGAACGGCTGCCCGGCGTCGCGCGCAAGGTGTCGGCGTCGACGCTGAACGCGAGCACGCTCGGCCGCCCGGTGATGATCGTCGACACCCACGTGCTGCGCGTGCTCGCGCGAGCCGGCGCGGTCGGCCCCGTCGCCGACTCCCGGGCCGGGAGTGAGGCGGTGACGGCGGCGATGCCGGACTGGTCGGGTGACGACTTCCTGGCATTCCACCTCCAGTTGAAGCGGCTGGGGCAGGAGGTGTGCCGGTGGGACGTACCGCGCTGCGAGGCGTGCCCGCTAGCGGATTTGTGCGCGACTGCTGGCAAACGATCAGGAAAGCGCGACCCGACTTGATACCGATGTTGAAGCTAACCCCTCCACTTTATACAAAAGGCCGTTTTCGTTGAAACTGCCATACCGACCTTATACATCCGTTGCATGAACAGGAACGGCTTCGGGGCCGCTGCCACCGGCCGGCTTGTGCCGACGATCGAGGACCGTCGCGCCTTTGTACCGGACCCCCTGCCCCCTCGTCGGCCGATCGACTTCGGTGCGATCCTTCCCGAGCTGACCCGCGCTACGCAAGCCGTCGGCGAGCTGAAGGGCATCGGACGGACGGTGCCCAATCCGCTGCTGCTCGTCCGGCCACTACAGCGCCGCGAGGCGGTGTCGTCGTCCAGCATGGAAGGCACGTACACGACGCTGACCGACCTCTTCCTGCTGGAAGCGGGCGCGAGCGAGGTGGCGACGCGCGGCGACACCCGTGAAGTGTTGAATTATGTGCGTGCGCTGGAGAGCGCGATTGCCGGGCTTGAGCGGCTGCCGATCTCAACCCGGCTGCTGCGCGAGGCGCATGCCCGGTTGCTGACTGGCGTGGCACGACATCGCGGCGCGCGGGTCGAGGCTGGCGAACTGAAGCGCGATCAGAACTGGATCGGCGGCTCGGGCCGAATCGACACCGCTCGGTTCATCCCAGCGCCGCCCGCCGACACCCCAGACGCGCTCGACGCGCTGTTCGGCTTCGTCAACCGCGAGGATCGCGCGCAAGCGTCGCCGCTGATCGACGCGGCGTTCGCCCATTCCCAGTTCGAGGCGATCCACCCTTTCGCCGACGGCAACGGCCGCGTCGGCCGCATGCTGATCGCGCTGATGCTGATCGACAACGGCACGTTGCCGCAGCCACTGCTCTACATGAGTCCCTGGCTGGAGCGGCACAAGGACCGCTACATCGACCTCATGTACGCGGTGCCGCAGCGTGGCGCGTGGGAGCCGTGGATCGCGTTCTTCCTGACGGCGGTGGCCGAGTCCGCCGGCGAGACGATCGCGGTGGTGGAACGGCTGCAGGAGCTGCAGCGCGGCTGGCGCGAGCGGTTCCAGACCGCGCGCCGCTCGGCGCTGCTGCTGCGGATCGTCGACTTGGCGCTGGAGCAGCCGGTGCGGTCGGTGACCAACATCGCGGAGGCGTTGGGCGTGACCTATGCGGGTGCGGCGAACAACATCGCCGAGCTGGTCGCGCATGGCGTGGCGGAGGAGGTGCCGGGCAGCTACCCGAAGCGGATACGGTTTCCGGGCGTGCTGGAGGCGTTGGGGGTGGGGTGAAGCGATGTGGGACTTGGCAATCTAGAGCAGAGAAAGGCTGCCCTGTGTCTTACATTTGGCTCTATGCCATCGCAAATAAACACGGTTTTCATCCGTTAACGCGACGCGCATCCCGGTTTGCAAGCCGATCCGGCTAAGCGAGCTACGCTCGACAGTCGAGTGAACCAGCAGAAATCCCTGATCGTCGAAGGAGATGAGGTTGCGATCAAACAGCGCGTCGACGCTGGCAGCGAGAAGCAACCCGTTGGCGGGATCTAGTCGTTCCCTGTTATCCGCGTCCCGCCACGGCTTAATGTGAGACGCACGAAGCACCGGCTCTAATGCCAGGCCGGTCAGCGCGCATTTACCTGACCAAATTTCTAGCAGCGCTTCTCGAAAACCACCTTGACCCAAGCGCGCGTTGACGAGTTGCTTCTTCATCGTCGGATCGGCCTGTGAAGCCAGAACGGCCTCGATATCCTCGACCTCTCGGGAGTTTTCCAGTCGTTCTTTGAGAACAACACTAAAACCACGTTCGCGCAGCGCATTGTTAGTACCGCGATCTCCACCACCACCAGAATGGGAATCATCGCCTGCAAAGTTTTTGGCGAGGAAAAGTACGGCTTTTGGTGGGAAACGCTCTTCTGTAGCTCCGTCAACAATGTCCCACTTGGTAGAAGGACCAAACCCATCTGGAATGTAATGCTGTCGGATTGCGGCGAAAGCTTCCCGGACATGCCGAGCGGTGAAGGTTGGCATCGCTCACTCCGCCGCCGGCAGGTAAACCTCCCCGCCGTGCGCGCGGAACATCTCGCTCATCCCGGCCATCCCCGCCTCGGCGTCCTGCGCCGCGACGAACGTCTCCACCGGGGCGTTCTGCTTGGCCGCGAACTCCCGCACTTCCGCCGTGATCTTCATCGAGCAGAATTTGGGGCCGCACATCGAGCAGAAATGGGCGGTCTTGGCGCCCTCCGCCGGCAGCGTCTGGTCGTGGTAGGATTCCGCCGTGTCGGGGTCGAGCGACAGGTTGAACTGGTCGCGCCAGCGGAACTCGAACCTCGCCCGCGATAGCGCGTCGTCGCGCAGCTTGGCGGCGGGGTGTCCCTTCGCCAGATCGGCGGCGTGGGCGGCGAGCTTGTAGGTGACGACGCCGACCTTGACGTCGTCGCGGTCGGGCAGGCCCAGATGCTCCTTGGGCGTGACATAGCAGAGCATCGCCGTGCCGTACCAGCCGATCATCGCCGCGCCGATGCCGCTGGTGATATGGTCGTAACCGGGCGCGATGTCGGTGGTCAGCGGCCCGAGCGTGTAGAAGGGCGCCTCGCCGCAGACCTGGAGCTGCTTGTCCATATTCTCCTTGATCTTGTGCATCGGCACGTGGCCGGGGCCTTCGATCATCACCTGGACGTCGCTCGCCCAGGCGCGGTGGGTCAGCTCGCCCAGCGTGTAGAGCTCGGCGAACTGCGCCTCGTCATTGGCGTCGGCGATGCTGCCGGGGCGCAGGCCGTCGCCCAGGCTGTAGGCGATGTCATACGCGCGCATGATCTCGGTGATCTCGTCGAACCGCTCGTAAAGGAACGACTCCTTGTGGTGCGACAGGCACCATTTCGCCATGATCGAGCCGCCGCGCGACACGATGCCGGTGACGCGCTTCGCGGTCAGCGGGATATAGGGCAGGCGGACGCCGGCGTGGATGGTGAAATAGTCGACGCCCTGCTCGGCCTGCTCGATCAGCGTGTCGCGGAAGATCTCCCAGGTCAGCTCCTCGGCGATGCCGCCGACCTTTTCCAGCGCCTGGTAGATCGGCACGGTGCCGATCGGCACGGGCGAGTTGCGGATGATCCATTCGCGCGTGTCGTGGATGTTGCGCCCGGTCGACAGGTCCATGACGGTGTCGGCGCCCCAGCGGATCGACCAAACGAGCTTGTCGACCTCCGCCGCCACGTTGCTGGCGACCGCGCTGTTGCCGATATTGGCGTTGATCTTGACCAGGAAGTTGCGGCCGATCGCCATCGGCTCGGATTCGGGATGGTTGATGTTGTTGGGGATGATCGCGCGGCCGCGCGCGATCTCGTCGCGGACGAATTCGGCGGTGACGTGGTCGGGAATGGCGGCGCCGAAGCTCTCGCCATCGCGGACGTGATCCTTGAGCATGTCGCGGCCGAGATTCTCGCGGATCGCGACATATTCCATCTCGGGCGTGATGATGCCGGCCCGCGCATAGTGCATCTGGCTGACGTTCGCGCCGGCGCGCGCGCGGAGGGGACGGCGGACCACATTGGGAAAGGGCTGGACGCCCCCCGAGCGATCGGGGCCGAGCTGGCCATTATCCTCGGGCCGGGTCTCGCGGCGTTCATAGCTTTCGACATCGCCGCGCGCCTCGATCCAGGCGCGGCGGCGTTGCGGCAGGCCCGCGCCGATATCGATCCGCGCCGCCGGATCGGTATAGGGACCGGACGTGTCGTACACGTGGAGCGGCGGCTCGCCGCATGACGGATCGAGGTCGATCGCGCGCATCTTCACGTTGAGCGGGCCGACGCCGATCTTGCGGCTGCCCCGGATCGGGCCGGTGGTGACGCCGATCTCGACGCGGGAAGGCATGTCGGCCATGGGTCATCGCTCCAACATCGAAGCGAGGACGAGGCCCAGGCCGGGCGCCGCTCCCTCCCTCCGCCGGTGTCAACCGGATCAGGTTCGGCGGGTCGCGCGATCGCCTCGCGCCTCTCGACCGCCACACAGCGGTTCCCCGGGGATGGCCTGACGCTAGGCGGGCCGCCGGCGCGCGTCCAGTGATTTGGGTGAGCGATCGGACAAGAAAAAGGGCCGGACGCTGCCGCCCGGCCCTTCATCGACGACGCTGTACGCCGGTTCAGGCCTGCGCCGCGCTCGATCGGATCGTGCCGTTGACGCCGGCGGGGAAGAAGCCCCCGCCCGCGACCGCGGCCGCGTTGAGGTAGACGACATTGAGCACCTGCGACGCGGTGCGGCCCAGCGTTAGGCTGTTTGCATCGGTGGGCACCAGATTGGCGGTGGTGGCCGTGCCGATATCCTGATCGAGATCGGTCGATCCGTCGAGGGAGTCGCGCGAATTCGAGATCTTGGTGATGTTCGGATAGATGGTCGCGTCCGTCACGCCACGCGCATAGAGCGTCGAGCGGATCACGCCGTCATGATAGGCCTCGACCGCCAGGATGCCCGCCGATGCTTCCAGAAAGGTCTTGTTGGTGATGAGCCTGGCCGAGCCGCGATAGGCGCTCACGCCGACGTCGGTCAGCAAATACGAGCCGATCAGGAAATTGGTGTCGTTCAGGAAGGGATCGAACAGGTCGTTGGCCCCGATCACGCCGGCCGCTCGTGCCGCCGCGGTAAAGGCGCCCACCGCCGTGCCGCCCGACGGGATCGACACGCTGGCGCTGCCGGACAGGTTGATCGCGGGTTGCGCCACCGCCGAGCCGCCGAGCTGGCTGCGCAGGAACGTGACGTGCGCGATCTCGTCGCCGGCGATCTCGCGGGCATATTGCGCGACCACCGCATCGCTGAAGGACACCGCGCGGGCGGCACCCGTGCCGCTGCCGGTGATCACGGCCCCTTGCGTCCCCGTGCCGGTCTGCAACGAGGCGGCGATCCCGACCCCGGTGACGGCGTAGGTGTAGTAGTTCGCCTCAAGATATTCGAGGTTGAGCGCGAAGTTGAGGATGTCGGGATCGGTGATCGCCGACGTACCCGTGCTGGCGCCGACCGAAGGGGCGGAGACGTTGTCGTCGTCGTCCTTGCACGCGGCGAGGAGGCCCGCCATCACGGCGGCGCCCCCGCACATGCGGATAAAGGTGCGACGGGCGCGACGCTGGTTTTCCGCCCGGTCGAGCACGTCGAGAATGGCTTGTTCGTGACGCATGGTGGCTACTCCCGGAGGACGGATCAATTGGCGGCTGAGCTGCGGATGTTGCCGTTCGTGCCGGCGGGAAAGAAGCCACCCATCGTCACCGTGTTCCGGTTCAGGTACACGATGTTGAGCACCTGGCCCGTCGACCGACTATAGACGATGCCGTTGCCATCGGTCGGCACGAAGTTGGAGGCCGTCCCGCTGTTCGCGCCACTGGCGGTGTTGAGCGACACGGTGACGGGCGAGATGCCCTGATCGTCGTCGGACGTGCCGTCGATCCCGTCGCGCGCGTCCGAGATCTTGTCGGCCGCCGTCCGCAACGCGGGCGCGGCAACGCCGCGAGCATAGAGCGACCCGCGGATGATGCCAGCGTGGAACGCCTCGGTCGCCAGGATGCCGGCGGCCGCGTCAAGGAAGATGTTGTTGGTGATCAGTGGCGAGGCGCCCTTATAGGCGGTGACGCCCACATCCTCGAAGATGAACGCGCCAAGCAGGAAGGCGAGCGGCGAACTGTACGGATCGAACGTGCCCGTGTTGCTCTGCGCGCCGGTCGCGGTGCCGTCCACCGTGGCGATGCCGGCCGCGCGCGCCGCGGCGGTGAAAGCGCCGTTGGCATCACCCGAGATGTTGAGGGCGGGCTGAGCCACCGTGGCCGTGCCGAGCGCCGTCCGCAGGAAAGCGACGTGCGCCGCCTCGTCCGCGGCGATCTCGCGCGCATATTGGCCGATCAGCGGCTCACCCGAGAAATCGACCTTACGCGGCTGCGCGGTGGCACCCGTGACGACCACGGCGCCTTGCGTGCCGGTGCCGGTCTGCTGCGCGGCGGGAAGGCCCGCGCCCGTGTACGCGTAGATGTAGAACTGCGCTTCCAGATATTCGAGGTTGAGCGCGAAATTGAGGATGTCGCTGTCCGTCACCGTCTGCGCGGCGGCGGGGGACGCGAGGGCGAAGGCCCCGACGCCGACCGCGGCCGTGCCCAGCACCGCCTTGAACAGGTCGCGCCGTTCCGACCGGCGCCGGGCGCGAGCATCGAACACCTCGATGAAATCCGTCTGGTCGTTCATGCTGGCCCTCCAGGATTGGGGCGACACGCCCCTTATCGCGGCCCGAATGGCCGGTATTGAAGTTGGTAACTCCGACGGGTGTCGGTAAGTTGCCGGTTTTCTGCTTAATCCATGTCGTACCGGAGCGATCAGCACCCGCGTGCCATGCCGATGAGACAACGGCGAAGGCCGACGTCCGCCGTATTCAGAAGGTATAGGCGAGGCCCAGCGTGCCGAGCCACTGGCTGGGCCGTCCGGCGATCCGGGTGATCGGGGCATCGCTGAAGCCGTTCAGCAGCCGCGAATAGGTGCCGCCGCCGACGATCTTGAACCCGTGCAGCAGATCGCCGGTGACCGAGTGCGCGGCAAGCACGCCCAGCGAATAGCTCTTCCAGCCCTTGCGCGCCTGATAGATCGGCAGGCCCGAGACCGCGGACTGCGCGGCCGAGACCGAGTAATAGGTCTGCGCATAGCCACGCTCGACATGCTCCCCGGAGGCGAAGAAGCCGACCAGCGCCTTGCGGCTGAGCGGCGTCAGATAGCTGATCGACGGGGACAGGATGCCGCTGCGGTGCACCCCGTTGACATCGTACCGGTAGGAGACGGTGGCCGACAGCCGATCATACGGACTGGTGATCACGCCGGTGCGGCCAATGCCGCCATAGCCGCCCAGCTCGATCGCGGTGCCGACCCCGCCCAGCGCCTTGACCCGCGGATCGTTGACGCTGCTGGACGAGTGCCGGTTGAAGTTGACGACCCCCTCCGGCCCCAGCTCGACCGCCCAGCCCGGGCCGGGCTTGGTGGGGATCGCGTCGATCGACAGCCGGTTGCCCGCAAGCTGGAAGCCGAAGCCTTTGTACGAGCCGACCGCGCCGGGCACCGGCGTGACCTTGTAGTGATCGGAGCCTTCATAGTCGGGCAGATAGGCCGCCCCCGCGCCGATCGTGAGCGAGTCGCCACCCGGTGCAGCGGTGGCCGCCCCACCGGCCGGCGGTGCGCCGCCGGCATCCTGAGCGAACGCGGGAGCGGCAATGGCGGCCGCGGCGAGCGCCGCGGCGG
>NZ_CAHJWX010000063.1 GCF_903643065.1 Sphingomonas bacterium
TCGCGCAGTCGTCTATGCTGGTCGAGCCAGAAGCGAATGGCCCAGACCTGTTGCTGTTTCAGCGCCCGCTTCGCACCAATAAGGCGGCCTTCGTTCCAGGGACGAAGTTCGTGAAAGGCGGGGTCCATTGACGAATGACCCATCGACCATCTCCATTGGGCCGGTTCGGTCGATCGAGCGTACGCAGGCACGGTAAACCGGCGGTTCTAAAAGGTGGCTGATCGGCCGTTGATTACGCTGAACGAGCGACCAGTTTCGGGCGGTGCCTCGTAGTCTCTGAGCGGCCGAGATTGGGTCCAATCAGCGGGCGTCTACCGAAAGGCACTCAGTCGCCGCCCTTTCGAATCCCTCGTTGCCTCTTTAGCGACCGCCCAATTGCAGCCGTGTGTGGCGGTGTTACAGTCGGCAATTGCAATTATCGGAGGGTGTATGGATCGCCGAACAGTTCTGGAACTTCCCTTCGCGGCCTTGGTGGCCAACGTCGCTGCGAGTGGAGCTTTTGGCTCGTCAACCGCTTCAGCTGGCCCGCTCTCCGCAGAGGCGGGTCCAGACAAAGGTTTGTCCGAGACACTGCCGGTCGCCGCGGTGAGCGCGGGTGCCGATCGACAAGGGCGAGGTCACCAGATTGGGGTCAGCGCGACGACCTATAAGGTCGTGACAAACGAGACCAAAGGGGACCTTTTCGTGATTGAACAGGCGAACCATCGACGCGGCGGCCCACCGCTCCACGTTCACCACGGTGAGGATGAGCTCTTCTACGCTTTGGAGGGCGAGTATCTCATCCAGGTCGGCGACAAGCAGTTCCCGTTGAAAGCAGGAGATTGCGTCCTGGGTCCACGTGGAGTTCCTCACGCTTGGGCGTTCGTCGGCTCGAAGGTAGGCCGCTTGCTGCTGAGCTACGCGCCCGCCGGGAAGATGGAGGCGTTCTTTAACGCCTGGGAGCAACTCGGTTTCAGTCCCGGCGGGTATTCCAAAGAGAAGGATGCCGCGCTGCTGCGGTCGTACGGCATGGAGCGAATGGGCCCCCCGATTCAGATCTGATTTTCACGAACGTCGGTAGGCTTATGACGAGGTCAGCCGAGATGAACGGATGTCTGGAGTTGAGAGCCTGATCGGGCGTGTCGACTGTCCGGGTGTGAGTCGAAGTGTCAGACCAGAAGAATGTTCGACTCCATGCGCGGCTGCTGCGTGGCTCAAGTTATTTCAGCCACGCGCCATGGATGCCGGGCGGCACGCGGTGCGGGATGCGGACGGATGCCACGGGCGGTGCCTCGAAGTCTTGGGCGTCCAGTATCTCCAGCGCGGTGGTGTGGCCCCCGGCGTCGATCACGAGCCCGATGAGCCAGCCTTCGTCCTCGTCGGCGTCCGGCGAGCGCGGCACGAACACGAACTCGCCCGCGATGCGTCCCGGCCCGAACGCGTGCACCTGGCGGGTCCCGCGCTCCAAATCGTGCTTGATGAGCGGCGCTTCGCCGACGAGCGTTTCGGTCAGTTGCTCGGGGAGGCCGAGCGCATAGGCGTAGCGATAGGGCAGGCCGGTGCGGCGCTCGTCGATCGTCGGCAGCTCCTGCGGCGCGGGGTCGATCGCGCGCTGCTCCACCGTTCCGGCCATCGGATCGATCGTCCAGCGTTCGAGGCCGCGCGGCTGCTCGTCGGGCGCGATGTTGTCGCCCGCGAACATGCGGTCGTACGCGACCACGTCGAGCGTCACGCGCCCGTCCGGTAGATCATGGGCGTTGGCGGTGTGGAACACGAAGCAGGGATCGAGCGGGAACCACCGGATATCCTCCGCCTCGCCGTCGCGCGGCAGCAGCCCGATCCGGGCCGGGTGCTTCTCGTTCCAGCGATAGGGAAAGCCGTGCCCCGCCAGCACCGTGCGCATGGATAGGGTGAGCGGCAGGTCCATGACGACGACGTAGCGTTGAGTAATCGCGCAGTCGTGGATCAGCGGCCCGTGCGACACGGGAATCATCACCGATCGTCGCACCCGGCCGGCCACATCGACGACATTGTAGCGAACGCGCTTGGGATCGGTCGCCTCGTAACACAGCGCGTGCAACTCGCCGGTTGCCGGATCGCGGCGCGGATGGGCAGTGAACGAGCCGGGCAGGGTGCCGCCGAAATCGTCGTAGCGCTGCTGCTCCAGATGCTCGTCGAAGCGGACCGGCGTGCTGCCCGCCTCCACCAGCGCCCAGCCGCTGCCTGCATGGTCCAGCACGCTGGTGTTGACGGTGTCGAAGATGTGTCGTGGCCCTGGAGCCGCCGACACATGCCTGGCCGCTGCGACATCGGTCGAGCGGATCCAGCGATTTCGATACCAGCGGGCCCGCCCGTCCCGAAGGCGGATGCCGTGCAGCATCCCGTCGCCGGTGAAGAAGTGGTAGGAGCGCGGGTCAGCGTCGGCGGGGTTGGGTCCGATGCGAACGTAGCGGCCGTCGAGTCCGGGCGGGATGATACCCTCGACGGCGAGGTCGGTGAGCGTCACCTCCTCGGTCATCGGCTCGTGGATGCCGGTGAGCAGCGGATGCGGCGCATCGCGGGGCGGCAGGCGCCGCTTGTTAAACGCGGCGATGCCGGTGACGATCGGCGAGGCGATTGCGCCGACGACGTTGTCGATCGCCTGCTCGACCCGGTCCGCGAACGCTGGGCGCCGAGAGACCGTCACGAGGGCGTGACCGTCTGAATGATGTCGAAGCCTTCGAAGCGGGGCGCCGCCAGGTACAGCGGCTTGTGGTCGCCCGCGCCGCGATGAGCGGCGCGAAACGCCTCGGACCGGGTCCAGTTCTCGAAATCCTCGCGCGACCGCCACACGGTATGCGACGAATAGAGAAAATGATCGTCGGCCGCGGGCCCGCGCAGCATGTGGAATTCGACGAACCCCGGCACGTCGGCAAGGTGCGAGTCGCGCGAAAGCCAGACCTGCTCGAACGCCTCTTCCCCACCGGGGATCACCTGAAATCGGTTCATGGCGATAAACATGGGGCAAGCTCCTGCGTCGACCGGACAGGCCCAAGGTGGGGCGGAGCGGGCCGGGATGCGAGGGCGATGACGCCCGGTTAGGGTTGAAAGCCTCGCCTGAATGAATGTCCGAAGGTGGAAGGCGGCTAAGGTGAGCTGAACGTCCACAAATGGGTCGTCGTCGCCCTGCCGCGTGTGGAAGCTCGAGCTTGCCGAGCGGCTGAAGCGTGAGGCTATTTCGGGAATTAAGACGGGTCATCACGTAGTGCTGATCAAAGCGCGTTTAGTATGACGAAGCTAGCCGCCGCTCCCATCATCATCACTCCCATTCCCGCTATCGGGCCCATGATCACGCCCCAGGTAGCCGTTGCCAGCGCCATGGTCGCGGCGAGCAGGGGCCATCCAAGCATTTTGAGGAGCACGGCGCGCCGGGCCGAGTACCAGCGTCCAAGATGCCGGCGGTGGTGGCGATCGGTCGCGACGCCGAACACTAGAAATCCCGTCGCCGAGCAGAGCAACGCCAGGCCGATCACGCCACCACACCGCGAGGGTTTACTGCCCGCCACACGCCCCGCGCGGTCACCGCGAACGCCAGCCCGAGGACCAGCAGCGTCGCGTCGACTCCGACGAGCGGCCAGTCCCCCGCCGCGATCGTCGCCGGCAGCCCTTTGGTGGTGGCGAAGGCATCGAAAACCGGAAGCGCGAGGAGAAGCGTTGCCGTAGCGCCCAGTTGCTCGACCCAGGCCGAGCCGGGGCGGCGGAGGAACGCGTGGAGCAGCGCCGCGCCCCAACACAGGAACATCGCGTTCACCTCCATGTCCGCGCGGCCCGGCATCACGCTGGGCAGCAGGCGGTTGGCCCACAGGAAACACACCGCCGCCGCCGGGAAGCCCGCGACGAAGCCGACGTTGAGCCGCTCGACCAATCGGAAACCGAGCGGCGGCCGCGCCGGGTCGGGCAGCTTGCCGCGTCGCTTGACGGTCCACAGCACGAGCCCGCTCGCGACCATGATCGAGCCACCGACCCCGCACAGGAAGTACATCCAGCGGATCGAGGGGTCGGCGAAGCGCCCGGCATGCAAGCCGATCATCGCCCCCGCGGTGACCTGCGCCGCGCCCGGCCGCGGCGATGCCCAGAGCAGCCTGCCGCTGACGCCGTCATAGCCGAGCTTGGGGGTGAAGTTCGACAGCCGCGCGTGCGTGCTCTGCGACAGCGTGACGCGCGCCGCCGCATCGCCCGGCGCCATCACCGAGATCGCGTCGACCGGCCCTCCCAGCCGCCGCTCGGCATCGCGCAGCAGCGCCGCGAGGTCGACCAGCGCCGCGGCGCGGCCGGTCGCGGGCGCGGCGGGCGCCTGGGGATAGACGATCTGAGCGAACCGGTCGGGCGTGGCATAGTTGGCGATCATCGCCCAGGGCATCAGCATCGTCATCAGCGTGACGAGGCCGGTATAGGTGATCATCAGGTGGAACGGCAGGCCGAGCACCGCTGCCGCGTTGTGCCCGTCGAGCCACGACCGCTGTCCGCGCTTGCCGCGGAAGGTGAAGAAGTCGCGGAAGATGCGCTTGTGGGTGACGATGCCGCTCAGGATCGCGACCAGCATGAACATCGCACAGATCCCGACGATCCAGCGCGAGACGTAATAAGGGACGTAGTAGAGGTCGAAATGGAAGCGGTAGAAGAAGTCGCCGCCGCGCGTCGCGCGCGCGACCACCTCGCGACCGCCGCCGTCGATCTGAGCCGTGGTGTCGCGCGGCGATGGCGCCGCATGTGGGCCCGGCACCCAATAGACGCTGCCGCTCGCTGCCTCACGCGTCGGCACGGTGATGAACCAGCTCGCGGCGTCGGGCGCGGTGCGGGTCAGGAACGCCTGCGCGCCGCGCACGACGCGAGCGGGATCCTCGATGCGCGGCAGCTCGGGCTGCGCCCAGCGGTTCAGCGCCTCGCGCCAATAGGCGATCGTTCCCGCAACGAAGACGACGTACAGCACCCAGCCGACCAGCAGCCCCGACCATGTGTGCAGCGTCGACTGGCTCTGGCGGAACCCGCTCACAGACGGCCGGTCAGCCGGATCGACACACCTGCGATCGCCCCCGCGACCGCGGTCGCTAGGATCACCGTCCAGAGCGCCCGCCAGCCGCTGCGCGCCGCGAACGCCCACATCGCGGTCGCGGCGCACAATGCGAAGGCGATCAGCGTCGCGGCGAAGCTCGCCTGGTCGGGGCCGCCCGGCAGGATGCGCGCGAGCGCCATCGCCCACAGTGCCGCCGCCGCATAGCCTCCGGGCATCGCCGCGACGATGCGCAGCGCCGTATCGACGCTTCGGGTCATGGCGAGGCTCCGACGTTCATGCCGCGACACCGTCTCCCGCATCAGAACCGATAGGCGATCGTTCCCTGCACGGTGCGGCGATTGCCGAACCAGCACCAGCCGTAATCGAGGTAGCAGGTCGTCACGTAGCGCTTGTCGAACAGGTTCTGCGCGTTGATGCCGAGCGACAGGCCGGCGAGGCTCGGCTTGAACTTGCCGAGGTCGTAGCGCGCCAGTGCGTCGTACACCGTGAAGCCTGGCGTGCTGGTGCGCGGCCGGGCGGCGCCGCCGTTCGACGGGGTGTACGTGCCGGCATAGATGCTGTCGACATGGCGCACCGCGCCGCCGATCGCGAACCCCGCCCAAGGCCCGTCGTGCGGCGCCCATTCCAGGTTGAACGACGTGCCGCCGCGCCCGACGCCCAGCACGCCGTTGCCGACATTGGCGGCGACCGCGTCGGCGGCGACGCGCACCTTCTGCCGGCTGAACGCGACCTTGGCGTTGAAACCATAGGGCAGCGGCGCGGTGCCTTCGACCTCGACGCCGGTGGAGCGCACCTGGCCGGTCTGCAACGCGGTGAAGTTGGGCAGGTAGGTGACGACGTTGGTCTGATCGATCTGGAACCAGGCGCCGGTCAGCAGGATGCCGGTGCCCGGCACCGTGTACTTGGCACCCGCCTCGATCTGCTTGCCGAGCGACGGCTTGGCCTGTGTCGTCACGCCGGCCGGGGTGACGAAGCTGCCCTGCGGCTCGAACGAGGTCGAATAGCTGACATAGGGCGCGAGGCCGATCGACGTCGTGTAGAGCGCGCCGGCGCGATAGGTGAATTTCTTCGACTCGGCGGTAACGGCGTTCGGCGCCGAACGGTTGCGCGCCCAGTCCTGCCGCCCGCTCAGGAGCACGCGCAGGCCGCCCCAGGACAGCTGGTCCTGCGCATAGAGGCCGGTCTGCTTGAACACCGGCCGCTGCGAGCCGCCAAACGCGTTGGGCACCGTCTCGGGGGTCTGCGGCACGGCGGTGGCACCGTAGACCGGGGCATAGCCGTTGAGCGCGGTCGCCGAGCCGAAGCCGTACACCTCGTACGCGCTGCCCGTCTGGTAATCGACGCCGGCCAGGATGTCGTGCTTGACCGGGCCGGTCGTGAACGCGCCGCGCAGCTGGTTGTCGAACACCCAGGAATAGCCACTCTCACGCGTCGCGTACGACGCGCGGTTGTACAGCGTCGAATTGGCGCTGGGGGTGGCGAGCGAGCCGCTGGCGTAGATGATGCCGAGGTCGGAGGTCGCGTGCGAGTAGCGGCCGGACGCGCGAAAGCTCCATCCCGAGCCGAAATCATGGTTGAGGATGTAGGTGCCCGCCATCTGCTCGCGGCGGAAGAAGTTACCCGCCTCGCCGAAGTCTCGGCTCGTCGACAGCGGACCGTTGGGATTGGCCTCGTACGTCCCCGATTGCGGGAACACGCCGTAGCTGCCGTTCTGCGGATCGTGCGAATAGGCGGCGAGCAGCGTCAGCGTCGTTGCATGGCCGGCGTTCAGCGTCACCGCGCCCGACACCGTCTGCCGTTCGCGGGCGCTGAACGTCTGCTGGGTATGCGCGCCGTTGGCGCTGCCATAGACGCGCCACAGCACCGATCCCGCCTTGCCACCGATGTCGGCATCGACGCGGTAAAGGTCGTAGGTGCCGTACGTCCCCGACACCGCGCCATAGAATTGCTGGTCGAGCGGCAGCTTGCTCGACAGCGCGACGAGTCCGCCTGGGCCCGACTGGCCGTAGAGCACCGAGGTCGGCCCCTTGACGATCTCGATCCGGTCGAGCCGCGACACGTCGACCTGCGGCGCGAGATAGCCGGCGCCGCCGTTGAGCTTCAGTCCGTCAAGGAACTGCGGCGCATCGAAGCCACGCAGCTTGAACTGGTCGTACACCTCGGCGCTCGACCCCCGCTGCTCGGTGGTGACTCCGGCTACGAAGCGCAGCGCCTGGTTCAGGTTGGCAAGGCCGAGATCGGCGATCTCGCCCGACCCGATGACGCTGATCGACTGCGGCGTCTCCGCGACCGGCGCGGCGCCCTTGGTCCCGGCCGACGCCTCGTTGCGCGGGCGCGCGCCGGTAACCACCACCGGGTTGTCGTCATCGACGTTCGCCGACTGCGCGGCGCATGGTATCGAATAAAAGGCGGTTCCAACAGCAAGGGCGGTAAGAACGTGACGCGGCATGAGAGTCCTTCGGATTGCCGGGCACCCATGCCGAAGGTGCGAACAATTATCAATAGCAATTAGCTTTGTGAGGGCCGCTTCCTACCTCGTATCTTACAGCTAGATCATCAGACCGCCGCTGCAGGCGACCCGCGGAGGGTCAGCCGGTACACTGCTCGGTCTGCTGTCGAAGAAGGTTCATCCTGGAACGTCCGCCGCTTTTTGCGCAGGGTCGGGAGCTCAAGGCCAGATATGAACGAATGGGCGATTCCGGGCAGCGGGCAAGTCGCCCCAGATGACCGGAACTGGGTCGATTAGCCGCCCAGCCAAGGATCGCGGGATCGCGGGCAATCACCTTGGCGGGTAGCAACGCGTGTGCGGCCCGTGAAAACTTCTACAGGATGGAGCTATCGCAAAGTGTCTTTGCCCTCTACCGAACCGATGACATGCTACAGAGGAACGGCTTTTGATTGGCGCGCCAACGCTCCGGCGCGACGAGCTATCACGTAGAGCTCCAAC
>NZ_CAHJWX010000064.1 GCF_903643065.1 Sphingomonas bacterium
GGGCCGGTGTTCGCCGGGCGGATCGCCGGTTTCACGCTGGCGGTGGGCGCCGCCGCGCCCGCGGCGCTACGCGACGAGGCGGCGCGGGCACCGGACCCGTCGCTGATCGCCTTCACCCCGGGCAGTCCGCAATGGCCGATCCAGTCTCATCAGCAGATCGGCCAGGTGACGCCGCAGGACGCCTGGACGCTACCACGGTCCAACGCACCCTTCGCCGTGCCGGTCGCCAAGCCGGTGCCGTCCGGCCCGGCGCTGGTCGCGCGCGGCGACGGGCGATGGGACGTCGCCGGCTGGCGGCTGGCCGAGGTGCCCAAGGTGACCGCGCCTGGCGCCGCGATCAGCCGCGCCGGGTTTGATGCGCGCGGCTGGTATGTGGCGACGGTGCCGGGCACGGTGCTGACGACCCTGGTCGATCGCGGCGTCTATCCCGACCCTGCCCACGGCCTGAACAACATGGCGATCCCTGAGGGACTGGCGCGGCAGGATTATTGGTATCGTAGCGAGTTCGACGCGCCGGCCGGCGAGCCGGGCAGGCGCCGGTATCTCACCTTCGACGGCGTCAACTATGCCGCCGAGGTCTGGCTGAACGGCGACGTCATCGGCACGATGAAGGGCGCCTTCATCCGTGGCCGCTTCGATGTCACCGGCAGGCTGCTACCGGGCCGCAACGCGGTCGCCGTGCGCGTCTCACCGCCGCCGCACCCCGGCCTCGCGCAGGAAGAGTCGCTGACCGGCGGCAATGGCGAGAATGGCGGCACCATGATGCTCGACGGCCCGACCTTCGTCGCGACCGAGGGGTGGGACTGGATCCCCAGCGTCCGCGACCGCAACACCGGGCTGTGGCAGGGCGTGACGCTGAGCGAGACCGGCGCCGCGACGCTCGGCGACGCGCACGTCGTGACGACGTTGCCCCGGGCGGACAACAGCGTCGCGCAGGTCGAGATCACCACCCCCGTCACCAACCCGACCGACCGCGTGGTGACCGCGACGGTGCGCGCGGGCTTCGACGACGTCGTCGTGGAAAAGCAGGTGACGCTCGCCCCCGGCCAGTCGGCCGATGTCGTGATGACGCCCGCCAGCTTCCCGCAACTAACGGTCAGGCATCCCAGGCTGTGGTGGCCCAACGGCTATGGCGACGCCGCGCTCCACGACCTGATGCTGACCGCCAGCGTCGACGGCCGGCCGAGCGACGTGAAGCATCTCCGTTTCGGCATACGCCAGGTGACGTACGACCTGTCGCTGATGGACCGCCACGGCGTGCTCGAACGCGTCGGGATCGACCTGTCGCGCGCGCGCCAGCTGGGTCAGCAGGTCGTCGATGGCAGCCATGCCGGCATCCGCAAGGTCGCCAATGGCTGGGCGGCGAGCCTGGTGCCGGGCGCGGAGACCTCGCCCGCGGTCACGCCGATCGCCGACGAGGACGGGCTGACGCCCTATCTCGTCATCCGCGTCAACGGGGTCCGCATCGCCGCGCGCGGCGGCAACATCGGCATGGATGATTTCATGAAGCGCGTCGATCGCGCCCGGCTGGAACCCTTCTTCCGCCTCCACAAGGATGCTCATCTGAACGTCGTGCGCAACTGGGTTGGGCAGAGCACCGACGAGACGTTCTATGACCTGGCCGACGAATACGGCCTGATGGTGCTGAACGATTTCTGGAACTCGACGCAGGATTATAATGTCGAGACGCAGGACCCGGCGCTGATGATGACCAACGCGACCGACGTGGTGAAGCGTTACCGCAATCACCCCTCGATCGTGTTGTGGTTCGGCCGTAACGAGGGTGTGCCGCAGCCGATCCTCAACGAAGGCCTGCAGGCGCTGATCAACCGCGAGGACGGCACGCGGCTCTACATGGGCTCGTCCAACCGCGTGAACCTGCAGGACAGCGGCCCCTATAACTGGCGGCCCCCGGTCGAGTATTTCACGACCAACGCGCGGGGCTTCTCCGTCGAGAGCGGCACGCCGTCCTTTCCGACGCTCGAATCCTGGAAGCGCGCGATCCCCGCCGCCGACCAATGGCCGATCAGCGACACTTGGGCGTATCATGATTGGCACCAGGGCGGGAATGGCGGCGTCAAGACGTACATGGACGCGCTCGCGGCGCGGTTCGGCGCGGGCACCAGCCTCGCCGACTTTGAGCGCAAGGCGCAGATGATGCAGTATGAATCGTACCGCGCGGTGTTCGAGGGGATGAACGCGGGGCTCTGGACGCGCAACAGTGGACGGATGCTGTGGATGACGCAGCCCGCCTGGCCGTCGTCGCACTGGCAGATGTTCTCGTCGGACTATGATACGCACGCGTCCTTCTACGGCGTCAAGAAGGCCGCCGAGCCCGTCCACGTCCAGATGAACCTGCCCGACCACAAGGTCGTACTGGTCAACAACGAGTTGGCGGACCTTGGCCGGGTGACCGTCCGTGCCAAGGTGGTGGCGCTGGACGGCCAGGTACTGACGGAGCGGAGCGCGACGATCGCCGCGCCGCGCGAGGCGGTGAGCGACGCCTTTACGCTCGATCTCGCGCCGGCGCTGGCGCGGGGCGTCGCGCTGGTCCGGCTGGAGGCGACTGACGCGAAGGGCGCGGTGCTGTCGACCAACTTCTACTGGCAGGCGAAGGACGATGCTGCGTTCCAGGCCATGAACGCGCTGGCCCCGGTGACGCTGGGGATGCGGTCGGCCGACCGCGTCGAGGGCGACGAGACGGTCACCGCCGTCACGTTGACCAACGCCAGCGCGACGCCGGCGATCGAGGCCAAGCTGACAATGGTCAACGCCGACGGCACGCAGGTGCTGCCGGCTTATTTCACGGACAACTACCTCTCGCTGCTCCCCGACGAGACACGCACGGTCGAGGTCCGTTACCCGACCGCAAAGGCGGCGAATCCGCACGTGGCCTTGCGCGGGTGGAACGTCGCGGCGACGGGCGCGCCGGTCCGGTGAAGGCCAATCTGACGAAGGGCGTCCTCGCCGCCAGCATCGGCACCGCCGCGCTCGCGGGGCTGTTGTTCGGCTTCGACACGGCGGTCATCGCCGGCGTCACCGGCGACCTGACGCGGGTCTACGACCTGACGCCCCGCACGCTGGGGCTCACCGTGTCGGCGGCGCTGTGGGGGACGCTCGTGGGCGCGCTGACCACGGGGCGGCCCGGCGACCGGTTCGGCAGCCGGCGGGTGCTGGGCGTGCTCGGCGTGTTCTACGTCCTGGCCGGCCTTGGCTGCGCGCTCGCGACCGATTGGCCCGCCTTCGTCGCCTTCCGCTTTGTCTGCGGGCTGGCGATCGGCGGGTCGTCGGTGCTGGCGCCGGTCTATATCGCCGAGGTGGCGCCGCCCGCGCGGCGGGGCCTGCTCGTCGGGCTGTTCCAGCTCGCGATCGTGACCGGCATCCTGGTCGCCTATCTCAGCAACGCGGTCGTCGCGGGGCTGGTCCACGACGACGCTTGGCGATGGAAGCTGGGCGTGACGGCGCTGCCGGCGATCGTCTTCGTGCTGCTGCTGCTTCGCATCCCGGACAGCCCGCGCTGGCTGCTGACGCGCGGGCGCGATGCCGATGCGCGCGCCGCCTTCGCGCGCATCGGCCTGTCGACCGCCGAGGCGTCGATCGAGGTCGACGGCATCGCCGCCACGCTCGCCGCCAGTCCCGCCGACGAACGGTTGTCGTGGGCGCGGCACCGGCGGCCAATCGTGCTGGCGGTGCTGCTCGCGAGCTTCAATCAGCTCGCCGGGATCAACGCCGTCCTTTATTACCTTAACGACATCGTCGCGCGCGCGGGTAGCCTGTCGCCCGATCGGCAGGCGGTGCTGATCGGTGCGGCGAACCTCGTCTTCACGCTGGTGGGCATGGCGCTGATCGATCGGGTGGGCCGCCGCACGCTGCTCGCGGTCGGCGCGGCTGGGATGACGGTCTGCCTCGCGGTCGCGGCGGGGGTGCTGTACCGCCGGATCGATGGCGCGGCGCTGCTGCCGGCGCTGGTCGGCTTCATCGCCTGCTTCGCGACCAGCCAGGGCGCGGTGATCTGGGTCTACCTGTCGGAAATCTTCCCGCAGGCGGTGCGCGCGCGCGGCAGCGCGCTCGGCGCCAGCACGCACTGGCTGCTCAACGCGGGCATCGCGGCCGTCTTCCCGGCGCTGGTGGCGTGGTCGCCGGGCGCGCCGTTCGTGATCTTCGCCGCCGCGATGGCGGTGCAGGCGATCGTCGTACCGCTCGTCTTCCCGGAAACTAAGGGCGTCGCGCTCGACGCCATGCAGGAGCGGATGGCATGAAAAAGCTGGTGATGACGTTGACGACCCTCGCGGTCGCGGCGACCGCGACCGCCCAGCAGGGCGCACCGTCCGCCGAGGAGATCCGTTTGCACCAGGACTGGGCGTGGCTCGATCATTATCGCGAGGCGAACGCCGCGCTGGCGCCCGACCCGGCGCACCGCCGCGTCGTGTTCATGGGCGACTCGATCACCCAGGGGTGGGCCGAGCAGATGCCCGGCTTCTTCGCCGACGATCGGGTCGGACGCGGGATCAGCGGGCAGACCACGCCGCAGATGCTGCTCCGCTTCCGCCAGGACGTGATCGCGCTCCATCCGGCGGCCGTGCAGATCATGGGTGGTACCAACGACATCGCCGGCAACACCGGCCCAATGACGCTGGCCGAGACCGAGGGCAACATCGCATCCATGGCCGAGCTGGCGCGCGCCAACGGCATCCGCGTGATCATCGCCTCCGTGCCGCCGGCCGACCATTTCAACTGGCGGCCCGGGCTGGTCACCGCGCCCGCGATCGCCGCGCTCAACACCTGGCTGCGGGCCTATGCCGCGCGCACGGGCGCGGTCTATGCCGATTACTGGAGCGTGCTCCACGACGGCGACGCGATGCGCGCCTCGCTGACTCCCGACGGGGTCCATCCCAATCGGGCGGGCTATGCCCTGATGGCCCCCGTCGCCGAGACCGCGATCCGCGCCGTCCTCGCCCCGCCGCCCGGACGCGCGCACCGGTCCTGACGAGCGGCCGCCTGCCCGAGCCCAAAGAAGCCCACCCCGCCGGCGGGGTTCGCCGGGCGGGACGGGTACGGTGGTCAGTTGCGAATACGGATGCCGATCGTGAACCGCCGCTCGAAGATGTTCTGCTGGTAGAACAGGTTCTTGAACTGCGCGTATTGCTCGTCGTTCGATCGGGTCAGGTTCTCGCCTTGCACGAAGATGGTCGCGTTGGGGATGATGTCGTAGCTCGCCGAGGCGTCGAGATAGCCGACCGGCTTGGAATACACTGCCAGCCCGTCGCCCGACCCGTTGACATATTGGATCTGGTTGAAGCGCCTGCTCCGCCAATTGTAGGCGATGCGCGCCTGAGCCGGGCCCTTCTGGTAAAAGCCGATGACGTTATACTGGTATTTGGAGTTGTCGGGCACGGGCAACTGCTTGCCGAACAGGTCGGCGTTCGAGCTCTCGCTGTCCGACAAGGTGAAGTTGGCGTTGGCGCCGAAGCCGCTGAGGAAACCGGGCAAGAAGGTAAACTGCTGCTGGTAGCCGAGCTCGACGCCCTTGATCTTGCCGCCGCCGCCATTGGCGGTGGTCTGGATGACGCCGCCCGCGCGCACGACGCCGTCCGCGTCCGGGATCGGCGTGATGATCCCCTGGTTCTGCGGAAAGGACTTCACGTCGAACAGGAACACCGCCGCGCTGAGCAGACCGCCCTGACCGAAATAGCGCTCCAGGGATGCGTTGTAATTGGTCGACTGGAACGGATCGAGCGCGGGATTGCCCGAGTTGCCCTGGAGGAAGACCTGCAGTGTGCTCGGCAGCGTCGGGTAGCGGCCGTTATTGGCACCGTAGTATAGCACGCGGCCGGCGCCGAGATCGAACAGGTTGAGCTCGCCCACCACCTTGGCGGCGGCCAGCCGGAGCTTGGTGTGCTGGTCGAAGTCGATCGTCAGGTTGCCGGCGGGGAGGAAGCGGTCGATCTGCTTCTTGCCGGCGGACGTGCCCAAGTTGAGGAAGACTCCGTTATAATTGCCACCCGTACCGATGAACCTGGACGGATCGGTGGTGTTCGAAAAGACGGTACGCGTCGTGATGGTATAGCGCAGGCCGACATTGCCCGACACGCCCAGGCCGAACACGGCGTCGGGTTCGGATGCGAAGTTGAGCTGGGCGTAGGCCGCGGCGGTGTTCTCCTTGACGCGGAAGCTGGTGGTCGGGTCCTCATACGGGACGTTGCCCGGATAGAGGCTGTTCTGGAAGGCGAGCGGGTCCGCCATCGCATAGGGGTCGAGCCCGGGAATGCCCGCCGCCGGCACGCCAGGAAAGATGAAGTTGGTATATTGCTGGATACGGCTGCCAAGCTGGGCGAAGGTATAGATCGGGATGACGGACCGATCCTGGATCGCCGGCGTGCCGGTCTGGCCGATGCCGGCGTCCTTGTAGAAATAAAGGTCGCCCGGGCCGCTCAGCGTACCGATACCCGGCACGGTGACCGGCGCGAGATATTTGAACTGGCCCTGGGTGCTGACGTCGCGTGTGTTGTAACGGACGCCTGCATCAATCGTCTTGAAGAACCCGTCGCCCGGGAAGGTGAAGGTGCCGTCGGCGCGATAGGCATCGGTCTTCGACCGGCGATTGTCGCCATAGCCCCAGGTCGAGAACAGCTCCCAGTTCGCCGGGTTGCTGACGTCGGTGCCGAAGCGGAGCGTCGGGTAGCGGGTGGTATAATCGATGGCGAGATTGACCGCCGGGAACCCGTTGGGGTTCTGATATTGGACGCAGGACGCCGGCGCGGCGCTGGCCGGACCGCCCTGCTGACATTGCGGCGCGGTGCCGCGCACGAGCAGCGACCCTCTGGTCGCCTTGGAGTCCGCCTGCGACGATACCGAACCCCGCTTTGCGTCGGCATGGACCCAGCGAACCGTGCCCTTGAAGTCGCTGCCGTTGTCGTAGGTCAGCTCAAGATTGGTGTTGTAGGTACGCGAGGTAAGGTTGGTCGCCAAGCTGTCCTCAACGAATTGCGGCAGCGCGAAGCTGCCGACGGTGACGACCCCATTCTTGTCGTACACCGACCCCGACTGCAGCGCCAGCGGCGCATAGCCGCTGTTGACCTGGATGTTCACCGATCGCGTGCGGTCATCAAGATGCGTGTAGAAGCCATCGGCGGTCAGCGTCAGTTGATCGGTCAGGCGAAGCTGCACCGAGCCGTCGATCGCGTAGCGCTCGCGCTGGGTCCTCTGGTTGGACAGATTGTCCACCGCCGGCTGATAGACATAGTCACCGCTGCCCTTGGTGATCGTGGTGTCGATCTTGCCGTCGCCGTTGAAGTCGCGGTTGCTGACCGACTCGCCCGACGCCAGCCAGCTATTGCCGGTGTCGATGCGGATATTGGCCAGGTTCGCCTTCTGATAAGAGCCCGCCAGGACGATGCCGAACCGGTCGGAGTGATAGCCGGCCAGCCCCGAATAGAGCTGGTCGAGCTTCTTGGTGCGATCGCCATAATCGCCCTGCGCCGCGGCGGTCACGGTGAGACCGTGCTTGAGGTCGAATGGACGGCGCGTCTTCAGGTCAATGATGCCGCTGACGCCGCCCTCCACCTGGCGGGCGGTCGACGATTTGAACACGTCCACGCCGGAAAACAGCGTGGCGGGAACGTCGGTGAAGTTGGGTTGGGCATTGTCGATGCTCTGCCCGTCGAGGAACTGCTCGCCGTTCAGCGTCACCAGCACCTGGCCCAGGCCGCGGATGTTGACGCCCGATCCTTCGCCGGCCGACCGGTCGATCTGGATGCCGGGAACGCGTTGCAGCGAGTCGGCGATGGTCGAGTCGGGAAGCTTGCCGATATCCTCGGCGACGATCGAGTCGACGATCTGTGGTGCGTTGCGCTTCAGGTCGACCGCCGCCTTCTGCGCGCCGCGGACGCCGATCACGGTGATGTCGGCGCCTTCGCTGGCCGGGGCGGAGGCGGTCTCGGCGTCGCCCGCCTGCGGCGCGCCCGATG
>NZ_CAHJWX010000065.1 GCF_903643065.1 Sphingomonas bacterium
GTCAGCGTCGTCACCGCCGCCGGCACCGCGACTCCGACGCCGACGCCGACGTCCACCGCCACCCCGACGCCCACCGCCACGGCGACCACCAGCAGCAGCGCCGCCTGCATCGCCGACCCGACCGAGACCGCCGGCCCCTATCCCGCCGACGGCACCAACAGCGCGAGCGGCTCGACCAGCAATGTTCTCACCGCGACCGGCATCGTCCGCTCCGACATCCGCGCCAGCTTCATCTCGACGACCACCGTCGCCACCGGCGTGCAGGTCAAGATCACGCTGACGCTGGTCAACGTCAACGCCGCCTGCGCGCCGCTCGCCGGCTATGCCGTCTATCTGTGGCATTGCGACCGGCAGGGCCATTACTCGCTCTACACGGCGGCGAGCGAGAGCTACCTGCGCGGCGTCCAGGTCACCGACGCCAATGGCCAGGTGACCTTCACCACCATCTTCCCCGCCGCCTATGACGGCCGCTGGCCGCACATGCATTTCGAGGTCTTCTCCAGCCTTGCCAACGCGCTCGGCGGCAAATATTCGATCCTCACCTCGCAGCTGGCGATGCCCAGCGCGGTGTGCGCGACCGTGTTCGCGGACACGACGACCTACCCGACCGCCGCGAGCATCTTCAAGTCCACCTCGCTGTCGAGCGACAACGTCTTCGGCGACAACACCGCCGCGCAGCTCGCGCAGCAGACGCCCACCTTCACCGGCAGCGCCGCCGCCGGCTACACCGCCACCGCGCTGATCGGCATCGCGCGGTAGGTCGGGCGGGTCAGCCCTTCCTGCCCGCGAACAGCCGGCCCAGCACCTCGTTCGCCACCGTCGACACCGCCGACGCGACCTTGACGGGATCGAGCGGCGGCGGCGGCGCCGGATCGTTGGCGGCCGACTTGGCTTGGCGGGTCCGCTCGGCCGCCAGGTTGGCGAGCCCCGCCGCGATCGTCAGCCCCTTGGCGATCGCCGCCTGCGCCTCGACCGACCCGACCCGATCGATCAGCGCCTCTCCCCGTTTCCGCAGTTGCTTGGGCAGCTTGACGCCCCCGATCCGCTTGGGGATGCGCTTCGCCTTCTTGATCTTGGCCATGATGTCCTCGACTAGTGTCCTAGCCATATAGCACACCGCGTCGGTCTCGCAAGCGACGCGCCGCTCCCCTATCTGCATGCCTAGCCTGTCGCCCGGAACACCCGTAGAACGCTCCTATGCCCCTGACCCACATCACCGTGCGCGGCGCGCGCGAGCACAATCTGAAGGGTGTGGACGTCGACATCCCGCGCGACACGCTCACCGTCATCACGGGGTTGAGCGGCTCGGGCAAGTCGTCGCTCGCCTTCGACACCATCTATGCCGAGGGTCAGCGCCGCTATGTCGAGTCGCTGTCGGCCTATGCGCGCCAGTTCCTGGAGCTGATGCAGAAGCCCGACGTCGACCATATCGAGGGCCTGTCGCCCGCGATCAGCATCGAGCAGAAGACCACGTCGCGCAACCCGCGCTCCACCGTCGCCACCGTGACGGAGATCTATGATTACATGCGCCTGCTCTGGGCGCGCGTCGGCGTACCCTATTCGCCCGCCACCGGCCTGCCGATCGCCGCGCAGACCGTGTCGCAGATGGTCGATCGCGTGCTGGCGCTGCCCGACGGCACGCGCGCGCTGCTGCTCGCCCCCGTCGTGCGCGGCCGCAAGGGCGAGTTCCGCAAGGAGCTGCTCGCCTGGCAGGCCGCCGGCTTCACCCGCGTGCGGATCAACGGCACGCTCCACGACATCGAGGAGGCGCCCGCGCTGGACAAGAAGTTCAAACACGACGTCGAGGTGGTGGTCGACCGCGTCGTCGTCCGCCCGGACAGCGGCACGCGGCTGGCGGACAGCTTCGAGACCGCGCTCAAGCTCGCCGACGGGCTGGCCTATGTGGACCTGGTCGACACCACCGTCGACGGCGAGCCGCTCGCCGACGCCGCCATGCAAAAGCTCAAGGGCGCCGGCATCCCCGCCAACCGCATCGTCTTCTCCGAGAAGTTCGCCTGCCCCGTCTCCGGCTTCACGATTCCAGAGATCGAGCCGCGCTTGTTCTCGTTCAACGCGCCGCAGGGCGCCTGCCCGGCGTGCGATGGCCTCGGCGAGAAGCTCGTCTTCGATCCCGACCTCGTCGTCCCCAACCACGCGCTGTCGATCAAGAAGGGCGCGGTCGTCCCCTGGGCCAAGTCCAACCCGCCCTCGCCCTATTACATGCAGGTGCTGGGGTCGCTGGCGCGCGAATACGGCTTCTCCATCGACACGCCCTGGGCCGATCTCGCCCCCGAGCATCAGGACGCGATCCTCCACGGCAGCCACGGCAAGCCCGTCCGCCTTACCTTCATCGACGGCAAGAAATCCTACGACGTCACCAAGCCGTTCGAGGGCGTGATCGGCAACCTCAACCGCCGCATGGTCTCCACCGAAAGCAACTGGATGCGCGAGGAGCTGGGCAAATACCAGTCGCCCCATCCGTGCGAGACGTGCGGCGGCGCGCGGCTCAAGCCGGAGGCGCGCGCGGTCAAGCTGGCGGGCGAGGACATCAGCCACGCCACCCGCCTTTCCGTCGTCGACGCGCTCGCCTGGTTTCAGGCGCTCCCCGCCACGCTCACCGATCAGGGCCGCGAGATCGCACGCGCGATCCTCAAGGAGATCGACGAGCGGCTCGGCTTCCTCAACAATGTCGGGCTCGATTACCTCAACCTCGATCGCACCTCCGGCACGCTGTCGGGCGGCGAGAGCCAGCGCATCCGGCTCGCGTCGCAGATCGGCTCCGGCCTGTCCGGCGTGCTCTACGTCCTCGATGAGCCCTCGATCGGGCTGCACCAGCGCGACAACGACATGCTGCTCAAGACGCTGCGGCGCCTGCGCGACCTCGGCAACACCGTGCTGGTCGTCGAGCATGACGAGGACGCGATCCGCACCGCCGATTATGTCATCGACATGGGGCCGGGCGCCGGCGTCCATGGCGGCGCGATCGTTGCGCAGGGCACGTTCGAGCAGGTGCTGGCCAACCCGGATTCGATCACCGCCGATTACCTCGCCGGCCGCCGCGAGGTCCCCGTCCCGGCCAAGCGCCGCAAGGGCAACGGCAAGAAGCTGACCGTCGCCAACGCGACCGCCAACAATTTGCGCGGCGTCACCGCGAGCATCCCGCTCGGCACCTTCACCTGCGTGACGGGCGTCAGCGGCTCGGGCAAGTCCAGCTTCACCATCGACACGCTCTACGCCGCCGCCGCGCGCGAGCTGAACGGCGCGCGCATGCTCGCGGGAAAGCACGACAAGATCACCGGCCTCCAGCATCTCGACAAGGTCATCGACATCGACCAGTCGCCGATCGGCCGCACGCCCCGCTCCAACCCCGCCACCTATACCGGCGCCTTTACCTGCATCCGCGACTGGTTCGCGGGGCTGCCGGAAAGCCTCGCGCGCGGCTACAAGCCCGGCCGCTTCAGCTTCAACGTCAAGGGCGGCCGCTGCGAGGCGTGCCAGGGCGACGGCGTGCTCAAGATCGAGATGCACTTCCTCCCCGACGTCTATGTCCAGTGCGACGTCTGCCACGGCGCGCGCTACAACCGCGAGACGCTGGAGGTGCGCCACAAGGGCCTCAACATCGCCGAGGTGCTCGACATGACGGTGGAGGACGCCGCCGGTTTCTTCGCCGCCGTCCCCCCGATCCGCGACAAGATGGCGATGCTGGTCGAGGTGGGCCTGGGCTACGTCAAGGTCGGCCAGCAGGCGACCACCCTGTCCGGCGGCGAGGCGCAACGCGTCAAGCTCGCCAAGGAACTCTCGCGGAGGGCGACCGGCCAGACGCTGTATATATTGGACGAGCCCACCACGGGCCTGCACTTCGAGGATGTGAGGAAGCTGCTCGAAGTCCTCCACGCGCTGGTCGAACAGGGCAACACCGTGGTCGTGATCGAACACAATCTGGATGTCATCAAGACCGCCGACTGGGTCCTCGACCTGGGACCAGAGGGCGGCGTCAAGGGCGGCGCGATCGTCGCGGAGGGCCCGCCGGAGAAGGTGGCGGCGACGGCGGGGAGCTTCACGGGGCGGTATCTGGCGCCGCTGTTGCGGGGGCGGGGGGAGCAGATGAGGGCGGAGGCGGCGGAGTAGCTATAACCGTTCAAAATTTAAAGAGATCGTTTATCAGGTTTGCAAGATGAGTGAGTTGCCCGCTTAGCACGAGCCACAATCCTATCCAAAACTTTAAGGTCGAGGCTTCTTTGCCAAGGCCCTTCGCAAACTCATTAACAAAGACTTCCGCCTTCGCAGCAGCCCATAACCCAATCTGCCTTGCGTACTCAGAGATAGTAACGCTAAGCTTTGTCGACTTATCTAAATCCCGATTCCTCAGCGAGATCTCGACCTCGCCCAGAACAGACTTCAGGTTGGCTGTCTCCTCAGAACTCAGCGGCTCCGGTGGGTAGTTATGACCGATGCCGGCAATTTCGCCAATCGCTGGCTTAGCTACTCTGGTAGCTTCGATGAAAGCTTTGCGAGTATCTAAAACGGCTGCAAGCACAGGAGCAGTTTCCACTCCGTTTAGGGTGTTCGGCTCATCCTCGCGGCGTTTAAACTCTCCTCGCTCGAACTCATAATAGGCAAAGATGCTCTGTCGTGCTTGTGCCCGCGAACCAGTCGCGCGATCAAAGATCGTTGACCTATCGATTATAGCTCCGTCGAAGCTTGAGATGCCGTCACCAAAGACACACTCGCTGAAATCAGCTCCTAACAATATCGCCCCATCAAATCGCGCATCAACAAAATGCGATCTAAAGAATCTAGTTCCTGAGCAATCACTTCTACTAAAATTACAATTCTGAAATATCACGTTCTCACATACCGCTTCGCGCAGTATAGCTCCTTCCGCTCTCACCATGAACAGGTTGGACCTGTTGAAGTTTGAGCGGCTGAGGTCAGCTCGACTGAGATCCGCTTTTTGCAACGAGCACTTGCCAAAATCACGATCGCTCAACGACATCGCTGTCAGATCAGCGTTTCGGAAATCCCGAGCATAAAGGTCACGTTCCCCCCGCATCAGGGCGCTTACATCCTCTTCATCCGCCATACTTACTCCGCCGCCTCCGCCCACTCCCGCACGTCCACCCGCGAGTGATGCGCGTACGTCTCCCACCCGATCTCATAGTCCTCCGCCTGATTCCCCCAAGCCGTCCACCCCGGCCGAGCCCCCCGCGCGAATAGTTCTAGCCGCTCCCCCGGCGAACACGCCTCGATCACGTCATAGAACTCGTCCGGCTTGCGGCTGTGCTCGCGCTTGCGCGTGCCGACCAGGTTCACCTGCCGTCGCCCCGGCGCCAGCGTTCGCGCCGCCTTGCCGCGCACGCCGAACAGGCACAGCTCCGTCACGTTGCGGAAATAGAAGCCGACGCCGCGCCCGTCCGAGCCGCCGTCCTTTCGCACCTTGTGCCAGACCAGGTTCGACTTGTACGCGAACCCCCACGCCTTCATCACCGCCAGCCCGTCCGGCAGCAGCGCGTTGGGCACCCACAGGTACAGGTGCGCCGGGTCCGCCGCCGCGTCCGCGACCGGCAGCGCCATGATCTCGTCCAGCTCCATCGTGCCGTAGCGCGACAGCCGCCGATGCTCGGGCGCCATCTTCCCCGTCCGGTTCTGAAACCGCCACGGCGGATCTGCCAAAATCGTGGCGAACCGCCGGCCGCGCACCGCCTGCGCGAAGTCCAGCGCTGCGTCGATGCTCATGACCCATCCTCGATGCACTCGGGCCGGATGCCGATGGCCAGCACCGGGCAGCTGCCGTTGCGCCCCGCGTTGAGCCGGTAGAGCAACTTGCCCATCCAGGTCGTCGACGCGCCGTACTTCGCCATCAGCCCCATCTCCCGGAACACCGGATTGAGCGCGGCGCTGCGCGTCAGCAGCACGCCCACATCGATGACCCCGCATTGGCTGAACGCGCTCATCGCGTACAGGTCGCGATCGAACGTCTGGTCCTTGCTGTTCCACTCCAGATCGAAGGCGACGCGGCCCTTGACGTAATCGACCTTGTGCCCGTCCAGGAACCGCGCCTTGGTCAGTTCACGCTGCATCCGCGTGCTCACCGGCTTGCCTCGCGCATCCTCACCGGCCTCGCGCCACAGCAGCTTGACGAGCAGGTCAGCCTGGATCGTCGTTTCATGCCAGCCATGCGGCCGCAGCAGCGTCGAGAACGCCTTGGGCACCTCCGACTCGCTGCCACCCGGCTTGGCGATGATCGCCCGCGTCAGCCGGAAACCCCGCAACGCATCCATCAGCTCGCCGAACTCGACCGGATGAGCCTCCGACAGGATTAGCGCGGCGTTGCGGTACGAAAACACCTCATAGCGGGCGAGCACGTCCGCCGGCACGTAGCGCGCCACGAACTCCGCCGGGTCGCCCGCCTCGCCGGGCGCGGTGGCAACGTCGGGCGTGTCGGGGGAGAGGTCGTCGGCCACAACCTAGCTTGTGACGGGAGAACAAACGCGGGTCAAACGCTAAGCGGCTTCACCCCTGACTGAAGCGCTACTAAGCGGGTTTCATGGCGTCGACGACCTCCGCTGACGATTGGCCCGGACAGCGGCTGAACCATGCCGAGTTCGGCCGCATCCTCGCCGCCCGCCGCGCCGCGCTGGGCGAGCCGGTGATGCCGCGCAACGCCGGCACCCGTCGTACCCCCTCCAAGCGCGCGCTGCTCGCCGCGATCGAGCGGGCCGGGGGCGCCTGGTAGCCGCGCGCCTTGCCTAACGCCGCCACCCGCGCCATATGACGGTCGCTTCAGTCGCACATCGACGGTTCTCGCTTTGCGGCTTGCCCCTTCCTTCCCTGCAGCCTCGGCATCGGGCGCGCCGGTACTCGGCCCGCCCCCTCGGAAGAAAGCATACCCCATGAGCACTACCGGTACCGTCAAGTTCTTCGACGCCACGCGCGGCTTCGGCTTCATCACGCCCGACGCGGGCGGCACGGACGCGTTCGTCCACATCTCCGCCGTCGAGCGCGCCGGCATGGCGACGCTGACCCCCAACCAGCGCGTCGGCTACGACCTGGAAGAGGATCGCCGCGGCAAGATGGCCGCCGTCAACCTCCAGGCCGCCTGAACCCAGGCCGGGCGGCATCGCGCCGCCCGGCCCTCCATCCGGAGCGTTGTTCCATGTCCGAGGCCGAGACCTTCGCCGCCCACGCCAGCCGCTGCCGCGCCGAAGCCGACGCCGCGACGCTGGACAATGTGCGCGACCGCGCGCTGCGCGCCGAGGCCGCCTGGGCGATCATGGCCGAGCGCTCGCGCAAGACGCAGGCCTCCCGCGACGCGAAACAGGCCCGCGCGCTGACCGACGCCGCGCCCGCGACCTTCCCGCCCGAGCGCTGAAAAAAAGGCTGTCCTACAGCCGGATCCCCCGCATACCTCCCCGGTCCTTCCCAAAAGGACCGCGCATGACCGATCAGCCCCACCCCGCCCAGTTCGCCGATCCGGAGGCCGCCGCCGCGCGCCGCCGCCAGCGCCATGACGGCTGGACCCCCGAGCGCCAGCGCGTCTTCCTGGAAGCGGTCGCCGACGGCCATGTCGTTGAGGCCGCGTGCCGGCTCGCCGGCCTGTCGGTCAGTTCCGCCTATGGCTTCCGCCGCCGCGCCGCCGGCGCCGCCTTTGATCTGGGGTGGAAGGCCGCCAACCTGCTCGCCCGCGAGCACGTCGCCGACCAGCTCCTCGCCCGCGCGATCGACGGCCAGCGCGAGACGGTGACGCGCGCCAATGGCGACGTGGTCGAGCGCCTGCGCTTCGACAACCGGCTCGCCACCACCATGCTCGCCCGGCTCGATCGCCAGGCGGAGGCGCCCGACGCGCTCGCGCTCCCCGCGCGGCTCGTCGCGCAGGATTTCGACGCCTTTCTCGACCTGGTCGGCGCGGACGCGGGCCCGGCGCGCGCCGGGCTGTT
>NZ_CAHJWX010000066.1 GCF_903643065.1 Sphingomonas bacterium
ATCGACGCTTGCCACCGCCGTAAAAGGGGTCCCTTTTAGACGCCGATCGGGGGTCCCGGTTCGACGCCTATTTACAGCGCTGGTCGCCGAGATCCTCGCCGCCGACCACCTCGTCATCGCGACGCCGGTCTACAACTACAACATCCCCGCCGCGCTCAAGGCATGGGTCGACCATATCGTGCGCAAGGGCATGACGCTCGGGTTCGACGGCAGCGGCCTCGTCCACGGCAAGACCGCGACGGTGCTGATCGCGTCGGGCGGCGTCTACACCGAAGGCTCGCCGATCCGCGACCGCGACATCGCCACCCAATATCTGCACCTGATCCTCAAGGTGATCGGCATCATCGACGTCACCGTCGTCGCCGGCAGCAACGCCAAGGCGGTCGACATGGGCGAGCAGACGATGGACCAGTTCGTTGCCACGCTCGCACCCGAGATCGAACGCGCCGCCGCCTGAGCGCACGCCCTCGCTCACCGGGCCGTTGTCCTCGTCGCCCCAGCCTGAGCCGGGGCAGGGCTGCCCGGGCTTGTCCTGTTCAGACTGAACCCTGCCCCGTTCGTGTCGAGCGATATCAACACACCAAACCCGGCCCCTCGACTTCGCTCGGGACGAACGGATATCAACACCTGACCAGGACGGGCTCTGGGCTGGTGGGGGCCGCTCCGTGACTGGGGTCGTCGGCGGGAGGACGGATGCGATGGCTGGCCCTTCCCGCTTTCTGGTCGTCGAAGGTCCGATCGCCCGCGTTCTCGCATCACACCGAACTACCGACGTCCACATCACCGAGCAGACGACGGCTCACCATCCAGACGCTCACGGCTCGATCAACGACACCCATGTCTTCGTGAACACCGCACGCGAGTTCGCGATGCTGCTGGAGGTGAAGGGCCACACGCTCAAGCTCGTCGATGTCGATTACATCGCGGTGGCCGAGGGCGACGAGGTGCGCGCCGTCTGCCGACGGAGCTACAGCGGCCCGCTGATCGTGATGGACTGGCACAACCGGACGCGCGCGATCCGTTTCCGGACGATCCCGCAGCCGCTCGACGGCGTCATGACCGATATCGTCGGAACGGCATTGCTGGTGATCGCCGGCGTCGTCATCGCCGTCTGGTTCGGTCGCGAGACCGACTCGGACAAGGCCATGGCGATCGCGGCGTTCCTGGTCTTCTCCGCCCTCGTCCTGAGCCTACTCATCCTGCGAAAGGCCACCGAACTCGCCCGCGTTCACGAGGCATTGGACGCGTTGACCCGACCTTGATGCGGACGCTTCTGTCAAAGCAGCGGCTGAGCGGATCGGCCGCGAAGACGTCCCGCGTGCTCACGAGTCCTGCTCACTCCCACTCGATCGTGCCCGGTGGCTTGCTCGTGTAATCGAACACCACCCGGTTCACTCCCCTCACCTCGTTGACGATCCGCGTCGCCACGCGCGGCAGGAAATCGCCCGGGAAGGCGAACACGTCCGCCGTCATCCCGTCGACGCTGGTCACCGCGCGCAACGCCAGCGCATGGTCATAGGTGCGGCCGTCGCCCATCACCCCCACCGTGCGCACCGGCAGCAGCACCGCGAACGCCTGCCAGATCGCGTCGTACAGCCCCGCCGCGCGAATCTCCTCCAGATAGATCGCGTCCGCGCGGCGCAGGATCACGCAGCGCTCACGCGTTACCTCGCCGGGGATGCGGATCGCCAGGCCCGGGCCGGGGAACGGATGCCGCCCGACGAACGCCGCCGGCAGCCCCAGCTCGCGGCCCAGTTCGCGCACCTCGTCCTTAAACAGTTCGCGCAGCGGCTCGACCAGCGCCATATTCATCCGCTCGGGCAGTCCGCCGACATTGTGGGGGCTCTTGATCGTCACCGACGGCCCGCCGGTGAAGCTGACGCTCTCGATCACGTCGGGGTACAGCGTCCCCTGCGCCAGGAACTTGACCCCGCCCAGCTTCGCCGCCTCCGCCTCGAACACCTCGATGAAGGTACGCCCGATGAACTTGCGCTTCGCCTCCGGGTCGGTGACCCCGGCCAGCCCGTCCAGGAACAGCGCCTCGGCCTCGACATGAACGAGCGGGATACCATAGGCGCCCCGGAACAGGGCGACCACCTCCGCCGCCTCGCCCGCCCGCAACAGGCCATGGTCGACGAACACGCAGGTGAGTTGATCCCCGATCGCCTCGTGGATCAGCACCGCCGCCACCGCCGAATCGACCCCGCCCGACAGGCCGCAGATCACGCGGGCGTCGCCCACCTGCGCGCGGATATCGGCGATCCGGGCCGCGCGATACTCCGCCATGCTCCACCCGCCCGCGCAGCCGCAGACGTGGCGGACGAAATTGGCGAGCAGCCGCGCGCCGTCGGGCGTGTGCGCCACCTCCGGGTGGAACTGCATCGCGTAGCGGCGGCGGTCGTCGTCGGCGATGACCGCGAAGGGCGCGCCGGGGCTGGTCGCGACCGGGCGCCAGCCGGGGGCGAGCGCGGTCACCTTGTCGCCGTGGCTCATCCACACCTGATGCAGATCGCCAGGCGCCCACAGCCCGTCGAACAGCGCGCACGGCTCCGTCACGGTCAGGAACGCGCGCCCGAACTCGCCGCTGTCGCCCGCCGCCACCGCGCCGCCCAGCTGGTGGCACAACAGCTGCTCGCCATAACAGATGCCCAGCAACGGCAGCCCGCTGTCGAGCACCGCCGGATCGAGCCGGGGCGCGCCCTCGTCCAGCACCGACGCCGGCGAGCCCGACAAAATGACGCCGCGCGGCCGCAGCCGAGCCAGCGCGGCGGCGGCGGTCGTGAACGGCGCGATCTCGCAATAGACCCCCGCTTCGCGCACGCGCCGCGCGATCAGCTGCGTCACCTGGCTACCGAAATCGACGATCAGGATAGTCTCGGGATGGTCCATGGCCGGCGATTAGCCGAAGCTGGTCACCGGTCAATCGGCGAGCGACGGCAGCCACCCCGCGCGCCGATCACGAGGCGACGTCGCGCGCCGTGGGATGGCACGCGACTTCTGGCGCATCGCCGACTTGCCCGCCGGACGTGCCTGGCACGGCTCCGGACGGCATCGGGAGATGAAGACGAGCGGCGTCGCGCGCGTCCTTCAAAGCAACGACGACGGCTTCGGTCGGGGAGCTGCTGCTATCACGCGCCGCCTCACTCGCCTATGACGCGGGCCGACCCGGCATTGTGCTCGCGCGTCCCGACTGCGAGCGCACGCAGAACACGACTTATCTGGGGAACGCACTGCGCGTCGATTACATCCTCGCCCGGTTTGGCTTCATCTCATCGCCCGTCGGATCGTACCGAGGGGCAAGTCATCGCGGGTCGGCCATGGCCTCCGTCAGCTTCTGCATGCGCATCGTGGTACGCGGACAGCATACTTGCCCATCGTCGCTTCACGGATGCCAAGGGCTGGTTTTCACCGGTGTTCGCGTTATGCTGCGGCTCGTCACTGTTCGCCATCCGATCGATTTGTTGGGGGATCAGCTATGGGTCTTCGTTCCTTGCTCCTCGTCTTGTCGATGATCGCTGTGCCAGCGATAGGGCAACAAACCGCCACCAGCACTACCACCAGCACCGCGCCGCAAGCCAAGCCGGAGAAGAAGATCTGTCACCGCTTGGTCGAAACCGGTTCCTTGGTGCCGTCCAAGCCAGACTGTCGGACGCGCGCGCAATGGGAAGCCGACGCCATCGCGGGACAGTCGGAAGCGCGGTACCTGGTCGAGAAGAGCCGCGCCGGCACGGGCCCCCAGTAATGGGCCTCGTTCGCCTCGGCATGCCAGGATGACGGCGGATCAGGTTCCCTCGTTGCTCCATGCGGCCGATATCGCGCGACGACGCGGAGACGTGGCGACAGCAACGGCGCATCTGCGCGCGATCCTCGACCTGACGCCCGATCATCCGATCGCGCTGAACGCGCTCGGCATGATGGCGCTGGGGAAGAACGATCGCGACGCCGCCGCTTTTTTCGAGCGCGCCACTGCTGCCGATCCTGGTGCGGCGCCCCTATGGGCCAATCTTGCCACCGCGCATCGAGCCCTGGGCAACGATGAAGGCGAGCGGGTCGCCCTGACGCGAGCGTTGGATATCGATCAGACCGAGTTGATGGCCAACATTCGCCTGGCCGAGCTGCTCGATCGGCTGGGCGAAGAAGATGCCGCGATATTCCGTTGGACCGGAGTGGCGGCGATCATCGCGGCGCTCCCCGATCGGACCTCGGCACTCGACCAGTTGCTGGAGCGGGCTCAACGGCGGGTAGGCGATCACGCGGCGACACTTGCGAGCGAACTATCGCAAACGCTCGATCCCGAACGACTGAAATCCCGAGACCAGCCCGGAGCCCTGCGGCGTTTCGATACCTGCCTCGACTCGATTTTGGGGCGACGTCGTATCTACCCGAATGCGCCTCATGGTCTGAATTTTCCCTTCCTGCCCGCCGACGAATTCTTCGATCGCGTACATTTTCCATGGCTGGGACAAGTCGAGGCAGCGACATCGGATATCCAGGCCGAGTTGGGCGCGTTGTTGGCGACCCGCAGCAATGCCTTCGCGCCTTATGTGTCGATGCTGGCGGGGACGCCGCAGAACATCTGGAGCCCGCTCGACCGTTCCGACGCTTGGAGCGCGCTCTACCTGTGGCGTTACGGCGTCAAGAACGACGACATGTGTGCTCAATGCCCAAAGACGGCGGCGCTGCTTGAGTCGTTGCCCCGGGCCGACTTGCCTTCTCGCGGTCCTACCGCCTTCTTCTCGATGCTGAAGCCGAGAACCAGGCTTCCCGCCCACACCGGCGTCACCAACATCCGTTCCATCGTTCATGTACCGTTGATGGTGCCGGACGGTTGCGGGTTTCGGGTCGGCGGTGAGACCCGGCCCTGGAGCATTGGCGAAGCCTTTGTCTTCGACGACACGATCGAGCACGAAGCCTGGAACGACAGCGACTTGCCTCGCGTAGTGCTGATCTTCGACGTGTGGAACCCGCATCTGACGGCAACGGAACAGTCTCTGCTGCGGACGTTGTTCACCACCCTCGGTCCGCGACTGGCCGCCACGGCGAATGTGATCGACTGACGCGTTGCCGCCAGGCGGTCAGATCGACGAACGAGGGTGTGTACTCATTTGACCTTAGGGGCTGGTCATGATTCAAGCTGTTAAGGATTTTCACTCATGGCGGTCTCGCCAACGTCAATCGTCCAGGCCGAGCGCCCTGTTCTCAGCGCGCGCGCACCGTACATTCGCGCGGAAGGACGAGAGGAAGTCGGCAGAGAAGGTCGAGCTGTTCGGATCAAGCATGCGGACCCGCACCTGTTGTCCGTCCGGACCGATCGCCGTCCTGTAACGGGGAGGGGACGGCTTGCCGACCTCAAGCGGGCCGTCAACGATCTCCAACTTTGCCTTGCTCGCCATCATGCCAATATGCGCCTCGATCGGTAGGGGTGCAAGCCCGGCTGGTATCATTCCCTCTCAGATCGGGCCCACTCACTCCGCCGCCCCCGCTCCCGGCGCGACATGCAGGTCCGCCGGCGCCTTGCCCGTCCAGTGCGCCATCCAGCCCAGCACCTCGCCATACCATTGGCGGCTCTCCCTGGGGTGCAGCACCCAGTGGTTCTCGCCCGCGTTGACGAGCAGGCGCGAAGGCACCGCCCGGCGCTGGAGCGCGGTGAAGGCGGCGAGCGCCTGGGTGGTCGGGATGCGGTAATCCTTCTCGCCGCTGATCACGAGCATCGGTGTCTTCCAGTCCGCGACGGCGTTGACCGGGTTCCACTTCTCGAACGCCTGCGGGTCCTCGTAATAGGTCTTGCCGCCGTGCTCCCATTCGTCGAACCACAGTTCGTCCGTCTCGTACGCCATCGCGCGCGCGTCGAAGACGCCGTCATGCTGGACGACACATTTGAAGCGATCGGGCCAGTGGCCCTCGATCCAGTTCATCATGTAGCCGCCATAGGACGCCCCCAGCGCGCAGGCATTGCCCGCGTCGAGCCAGGCGAACTTGTCCGTCGCCGCCAAGAGCCCCTTTTGCAGGTCCTCCAGCGGCTTGCCGCCCCAGTCGCCGCTGATCGCGTCGGTGAAGGCCTGGCCGTAGCCGGTGCTCCCGTGGAAATCGACCGCGACCACGCCATAGCCGGCGCCCGCGAACAGCTGCGGGTTCCAGCGATACGACCAGCTGTCGTTGAACGAACCCTGCGGCCCGCCATGGACGAGGAACGCGATCGGCACCTTGGCACCCCCGCCGGCCGGGCGGACAGCATAGCCCCACACGGTGTCCCCGTTCGCGCCGGCGAAGGAGAAGCGCGTCACCGGCGCCATCTCGATCCCGGCGAGCCTGTCCGCGTTGACGCTGGTCAGCCGCGCCGGCGTGCTGGCCAGCAGGTAGAAATCGTCGGGCGCGGCGAGCGAGTTCATCGCGAACACGACGCCCTTGCCGGACACCGCGACCGCCGAGATGTTGCCCTGCCCGGTCAGCCGCTTTGGCACACCGCCGGACAGGCTCACCGACCAGAGCGGGTTATCTTGGCGGTCCTCGGCGGTGACGTAGACGCGGCGCGAGTCCGGCGCCCAGAAGATCGCCTCCACCAACCGATCCCAGCCATCGGTCAGCGGGCGCGTCTCGCCCGAGCGCAGGTCGCGCAGCATCAGCACCTGGCGATCCGCCTCGAAGCCAGGACGCTTCATCGCAACATAGGCCAGCCAGCGCCCGTCGGGCGACACGGTGGGCAGCGTGTCCGTCGCCCGGTTCGCCGCCGTCAGATTAGTCGGCGCGGCGGACCCGTCGGCGGGCGCGGCGAACAGGTCGAGGTTGGTGGAGGTCGCCTCGATCCGACCCGCCTCGCGCAGGGCGAAATAGACGGTGCGGCCATCGGCGCTCCAGTTCACCTCCTCGCCTCCGCCGTCGGGTTTGGCGGGCGTGTCGCCGACCAGCCCATGCTCGATCGCGACACCGTCGCCCGGCGCGCCGTCGGGCCCGAGCGGGAGCACGAACAGCTGCTGCCGGTCACCGGTCGCCCACTGGTCCCAGTGCCGCACGAACAGCTGGTCATAGGTTCGACCCGCGCCGGCGTTCGGGTCCTTCTTCTCGGCCGCCGGCGCGAGGCTGGGCGCGCCGGGCTTGCGGTCGGCCCAGACGACGATTCGATCGCCGGACGGCGCGACCTTGAAGCCGCCGAACCCGCCGGCGAAGCTCGTCAGTTTGCGCGCCGCGCCGCCCGCGACCGGCCCAGACAATGACAAAGCCCAGATCGCGTCGGTGCCGCCCTTGTCCGACGTGAAATACAGCGTGTCGCCGACGATCTGCGGATCATTCTCGTTGACGTCCGCCTCGCCCGCGATCTTCTCCGGCTTGGCGTCCCGACGCGACAGATCGAGCCGCCACAGGTCGTAGCGGCCCTTGTCGGCGGCCAGATCGGTCTCGCGCTGCGCCCAGGCGAGCCAATGCCCGTCCTTGCTCACGGTCGGCGCCCCGACGCGGCTCAGCATCGTCACGTCGGCGATGGTCAGGGGGCGGGCCGCCACGGGCGCGGCGAGGGCGAGTGCGAGCAGGCTCGCGGACAGGAGACGCTTCATCGACGCGGAGGCTAGCGCAGCGGCGGGTGACGATGCAACATGCTTGCCTGTGTCATCCCGGCCCCGTCGACGTCGCTCAGGTCAGGCTGGTGCCGGACGTTCGCGCGGTCAGCGGCCCTGTCCGGTGATGCGCGCGATCTCGCGGCCGACCATCTCCTCGACCATCGCGGGCAGGTGCGCGTCCAGCCAAGCGCGCAGCATCGGTCGCAGCATCTCGCGCACCATGCCCTCCAGCGTGCCGTCGCTGCCCGGCTCCGGCCGGGTCAACAGGCGGCTGAGCGCGTCGAGCGAGCCACGGCTGGCGGCGACCGCCTCCTGCCCCACGATCGGCGC
>NZ_CAHJWX010000067.1 GCF_903643065.1 Sphingomonas bacterium
GCAGCGCGGCGAGCGCGCGGCCGAGGTCGCGCGCGGGTGTGCGGAGCACCGTGGCGATCACGGTGCCGCCCCCGACGATGGCGAGGGCGGCGGGATCGAGGAAGGTCGCGAGCTGCATCGCGCGACGCCACGCAAGGATCGGGCCAGTTTTACCAAGATGGATGCCCGGTGGGGCACCCGGCAACCCGCGCCCGGCGATGCCGGCAATTTCCTGCCGCCGCGCTTGCCCTTCTTCTCGTTCCGCCCCTTCAAGCGGCGAGCCGCCGCCTACCCGACCGCACTTGGCACGCCCGTTGCTTATCCCGCCGCGACACCAATCCCGGTGCGGAGAGCTGGCCAATGGCCGCGGAGACATTGTTCGGGGTGCACGGCGCCGCGCTGGAGGTTCGCCAGGCGCGCATGGGCGTGCTCGCGTCCAACATCGCCAACGCCTCTACGCCTGGCTTCAAGGCGCGCGATATCGATTTCGGCCAGGCGCTCGCCACCGCCGAAACAGGCGTCGACGGCACCGAAGCCGCGACCAAGTATCGCGTGCCGACGCAGACCTCGATGGATGGCAACACGGTGGAGCTATCGGCCGAACAGACCGCCTTCGCCGAGAACGCGGTCCAGTATCAGACGACGCTGTCGTTCCTGAACGGTCGCATCGGCCAGATCACCCGCGCGCTGAAGGGGGAGTAAGGCATGTCCGGTCAGCCGCTCACCGTCTTCCAGGTCGCCGGCCGCGCGATGACCGCGCAGCTGGTGCGGATGAACACCACCGCGTCCAACCTCGCCAATGCCGGCGCCGTCACGAACTCGGCCGAGACCGCGTACAAGACGATGAAGCCGGTGTTCCGCACGCAGATCGACCGGGCCTCCGGGCTGGCGACGGTGGATGTCGAGAAGATCGTCCAGGCCGGCGATGCGCCGACCAAGCGCTACGATCCCGCCAACCCGCAGGCGGATAAGGACGGCAACGTCTTCGAGGCGGCCGTGGACGAGAGCCGCGAGCTGGTCGACATGATGGAGACCGCGCGCGCCTACCAGAACAATGTCGAGGTGATGCAGACGGCGAAGCAGCTGGTCGTCGACACCCTCAAGATGGGCCGATAGATCATGACCAGCACGTCCGCCTTTGACACCACGCTCGCCGGGCTCGGCATCACGCGCTCCGCCACCGGCCCCAGCGTCGCCGCCGCCAGCACGGCCAACACGACGCTGGGCCAAGCGGACTTCCTGAAGCTGATGACCGCGCAGATGCAGAACCAGGATCCGTTCAGCCCCGTCGACAACACGCAGATGGTGGCGCAGATGGCGCAGTTCTCGTCACTGGCCGGCATCTCGGACATGTCGACGACGCTGAAGGCGATCTCGACCAAGCTGGGCGCGACCAGCACCGCCGACGCGCTCGCCTATGTCGGCAAGACGGTGCTGACGGCGGGCGACACCGCCTATGGCCGGACGACGGGTGGTCTCGCCGGCGCGGTCGAGCTGGGCGACGCCGCCTCGGAGGTCAACCTGACGATCAGCGACGCGTCGGGCCAGATCGTCCATGCCGAGAAGCTCGGCGCGCACACCGCCGGCACGGTCGGCTACGACTGGAGCGGCAAGGACGCGAGCGGCGCCGACGCCGGCACCGGCCCGTTCACCGTCAGCATCACCGCCGCCGACAACGGCAAGGCGGTCACCGCCACCAACCTCGTCTGGGCGCCCGTCGAGAGCGTCTCCACCGCATCGGGATCCGCCGTGCTCACGTTGCCGGGCCTCGGCACGGTCCCCGTCACCGCCGTCCGCCAGGTCGGCTGATCCCCCTTCAGGAGTAACCCCGATGTCCTTCTACACCTCGCTCTCCGGCCTGCAGGCGTCGCAGACCGAAATGTCGACGATCGCGCACAATCTGGCGAACGTCGGCACCAACGGCTTCAAGAAGAGCCGCACCGAGTTCGCGGATGTCATCGCGTCGTCGGTCTCGCTGTCGCCGACGCAGATGGTCGGCTCGGGCACGGTGGTGAAGGGTAACATCCAGCAGTTCGGCCAGGGTAACCTGATCCAGTCGGCGAACACGCTCGACCTCGCCATCTCCGGCGACGGCTTCTTCGCGGTCAAGCCCGACATGGACTCGTCAAAGGTCAACTTCACACGCAACGGCGGCTTTCAGGTCGACGCCGACCGCTATGTCGTCGACGCGCAGGGCGCGCATCTGCAGGTGTTCCCGGTGGATGGCTCGGGCGCGGTGGTCGCGACCGGCATCGACTCGGCGACGTCGCTGCGTCTCCCCGCCACCAGCGGCAAGGCGCAGGCGACCACCGCCGTCACCATGTCGGCCAACCTCAACGCCAATTCGGCGGTGCCGGCCACGACGACGTTCGACCGGTTCGATCCGACCAGCTATAATCAGTCGACGCAGACCACCGTGTACAATTCGGACGGCAATCCGCAGACGCTGACCAACTATTTCCGCCGCGACACCGCGACCGCGAACGGCAGCCAATGGTCGGTCTTCTCCTTCGTCGGCGACAAGCAGCTGACGGCGGGCGGCACCGACACGATCACGCTGAAGTTCGACCCGACCGGCGCCGCCAACCCGACGCCGGGCACCGTCAGCTTCGATCCCTTCACCACGGCGGGCTCGACGACGGCGCAGCAATTCTCCTTCACCTTCGGCCCCGACACGACGCAGACCGCGCAGCCGTTCAACGTCGGCGCGCGCGGGCAGGACGGCAAGGCGGTGGGCCAGATCCAGGGCGTCACCGTGGACCAGAAGGGCGTCGTCAAGGCGAGCTTCTCCAACGGCGACACGCAGGCGATCGGCCAGGTGACGCTCGCCAACTTCGCCAACCCGACCGGCCTGCGCCAGCTCGGCAACAGCTATTGGTCGCCGACCGGCATCTCGGGCGACGCCAAGCTGGGCGCCGCCGGCTCGGGCGGCAACGGCAATCTGATGAGCGGCACGATCGAACGCTCTAATGTCGACATCACCGAGGAGCTGGTCGACCTGATCGCCGCGCAACGCGATTTCCAGGCCAATGCCAAGGCGCTCGATACCGCGAGCCAGATCTCGCAGACCATCTTCAACATCCGCTCGTGAGCCGGGTGATGCGGCGGCGCTCCCGTTCCGTTCGTGCTGAGCGAAGTCGAAGGGCATGGGCCCAACCTGCCCTTCGACTTAGCTCAGCACGAACGGGGCAGAGGCCCGTCGACGAGGAGCAAGCCTGAATGGACAAGCTCGTCTACACTGCGGCCACCGGCCTGCGCGCGCGCATGGCGGCGCAGGCGGCGATCGCCAACAACATGGCGAACGCCTCCACCACCGGCTTTCGCGCCGATCGCGTCGTCTTCGACCAGGTGCTGCTCAAGGGCGGCGGCACGCAGCTGGAGGCGCGCGCGCCCGCCGGCGAAGAAGTGACGGATGCCGACCGCACCCCCGGCGCGATCGGGCAGACCGGGCGACCGCTCGACGTGGCGCTCGTCGGCCGCGACGCGTGGCTGACCGTGCAGGCGGCGGACGGATCGGAGGCCTATACGCGGCGCGGCGACCTGGAAGTGGCGCCGTCCGGCGTGCTGCAGACGGGCGACGGCTTCATCGTGCAGGGCCAGTCCGGCCCGATCACGCTGCCGCCGTACAAGAGCCTGACGATCGCTGCCGACGGCCAGGTATCGGTCGTGCCGTCCGCCGGCGGCGAGCCGCAGGTGGTCGACCGGCTCAAGCTGGTCAGCGCCAAGGGCTCGGACACGGCCAAGGGCCTTGATAACCTGCTGCGCGTGCGCGGCGGCGGCACGCTGCCCGCCGACGAGGACGCGACCGTCCAGTCCGGCGCGCTGGAAGGGTCGAACGTCGACATGACGCAGGCGCTGGTCGACATGATCGAGAACCAGCGCTCCTACGAGATGACGGCCGGGCTGATGAAGTCCGCCAAGGACATGGACGAAAGCGGCGCATCGCTGATGCGCCTGCCGTCGTGATCGAGATGCTGAACCCCACGCCCGTTCGTGCCGAGCGAAGTCGAGGCACCACCGCGTCCCTCGACTTTGCTCGGGACGAACGGTCTACCGCTAAGGAACGCCAATGAGCAGCGCCGCCATGCACATCGCGCGCACCGGGCTCGATGCCCAGGACATGCGCATGCGGGTGATCTCCAACAACCTCGCCAACGTCAACACGACGGGGTTCAAGCGTGACCGCGCCGCGTTCGAGACGCTCGCCTATCAGGTCGTCACCGCCGCCGGCGCGGCGAGCTCGTCGGAGAGCAAATATGCGACCGGCCTCAATCTCGGCACGGGCGTGCGGGTGCAGGGCACGGCGCGGACCGACACGCAGGGGTCGATGCAGACGACGGGCAACAGCCTGGACCTGGCGCTGGACGGCGACGGGTATTTCCAGGTGCAGATGCCGGGTGGCCAGCTGGGCTATACGCGCGCGGGTAATTTCTCGCGCTCGCCCGAGGGATTGCTGGTGACGAGCGAGGGCTATCAGGTCCAGCCCGGCATCACCGTGCCGCAGGGCGCCACCAACATCACCATCGGCCAGGACGGCACCGTGTCCGCCACCGTCGCGGGCCAGGACGGCGCGCAGCAGATCGGGCAGATCCAGGTGGCGAGCTTTCCCAACGCCGCGGGGCTGGAGAACAAGGGCGACAATTACCTGGTCGAGACCACCGCGTCCGGCGCCGCCAATCTGGGCGTGCCGGGCGACGACGGGCGCGGCCGCGTGCGACAGGGCATGCTGGAAGCCTCCAACGTCAATGTCGTGGAGGAGCTGGTCGACATGATCGAGACGCAGCGCGCGTACGAGGTCAATTCCAAGATGATCCAGGCGACCGACGACATGCTCAAATACGTCAACCAGAACGTCTGATGGCGCGCGTTTCCTTCCTGCTCGCCGCCGTCGCGCTCGCCGCCGTGCCGGCGGACGCGAAGAAGCACGCCGCGCCGCCCGACTTCACCGCGACGATGCCGGCCTCGCCCGCGCCGTCCGCGCCACCGGCGAACGGCGCGATCTTCCAGACGGGCGACGGCTATGCGGCGCTCTACGAGGGCTGGCGCGCGCGCCGCGTCGGCGATCCGCTCACCATCGTCCTCGTAGAGAAGACGGCGGCGTCGAAGTCCGCCACGTCCAAGCTCGATTCTTCGGGCTCGTTCGGGCTGACGCCGCCGAGCAGCGGGCCGCTGCATCTGTTCAACGGGAGCGACGTGGCCGCGAGCGGCAAGCGCGGCTTCAACGGCGCGGGCACGGCGGATCAGGCCAACTCGCTGTCGGGCGAGGTCTCGGTCACGGTCGCGCAGGTCTATGGCAACGGCACGATGCTGGTGCAGGGCCAGAAGCGCGTGACGCTCAACCGGGGCGACGAGTTCGTCCAGATCCGGGGCCTCGTGCGGCTGGCGGACGTCGATCGCGACAACCGCGTGCCCTCCACCCGCGTCGCTGACGCGCAGATCGCCTATACCGGACGCGGCGACGTCGCCCGCGCGAGCCGGCAGGGGTGGCTCAGCCGGTTTTTCCAGGTGGTGAGCCCGTTCTAGATGGTTAGCTCCGCCTTAATCATCGCCGGTGCAGGACCCAGCGCATGACCCGTCCCATCCTCGTCATCCCCGCGCAAGCGGGGTCCCATCTCGCCCGGTTCGCCCGGCGTCTCGCGCGGGCGATGGGCCCCCGCGGTCGCGGGGGTGACGGGAGCGGCGGGCTCCTCCTCGCCCTCCTCACCGCGCTCACCCTGGCGACGCCCGCGTCGGCCGATCGGATCAAGGATCTGGGCGCGTTCCAGGGCATCCGCGCGAACCAGCTGACCGGCTATGGCGTCGTGGTCGGCCTGCCCGGCACCGGCGACGACAATCTGGAATATACGGTGCAGAGCCTCAAGGCGGTCGCCAGCCGGTTCGGGCTGCAGCTGCCGCCCGGCGTCAATCCGGGGATGAAGAACGCCGCCGTGGTGCTCATCACCGCCGAGCTGCCGCCGTTCGCCAAGCCCGGCCAGCGGCTGGACATCACCGTCGCGTCGATGGGCAAGGCCAAGTCGCTGCGCGGCGGCTCGCTGATCCTCACTCCGCTGCTGGGGGCCGACGGCCAGGTCTATGCGATGGCGCAGGGCAATCTCGCGGTCGGCGGGCTCGGCGCCGATGGCGCCGACGGCTCCCGGATCGTGATCAACATTCCGTCGACCGGCCGCATCCCCGACGGCGCCACCGTCGAACGCACGGTAGCGACCGGGTTCGACACCGCGCCGACGCTGACCTTCGATCTCCAGCGCGCCGACTGGACCACCGCGCAGAACGTCGCGGGCGCGATCAACAAGGTGTATCCGGGCGCAGCGGAGGCGATCGACGCGGTGTCGGTGGCGATCCGCGCGGCGCCCGGCGCGCAGACGCGCGCGACGCAGATGGCGCGGATCGAGAATCTGGACGTCACCGCCGCGGAGCCGTCCGCCAAGGTGATCGTCAACGCGCGCACCGGCACCGTGGTCATCAACGCGGCGGTGCGCGTCGGCCCCGCCGCCGTCACGCACGGCAAGCTGACCGTGCGCATCGACGAGCAGCAGCGCGTCGTCCAGCCGGGGCCGCTCAGCGGCGGCCAGACCGCGCTGGAACAACATTCGGGCGTGTCGGTCGACGAGGAGAAGCGGCCGATGTTCCTGCTCGCCCCCGGCCCCAGGCTCGCCGACGTGGTCAAGGCGGTGAACGCGATCGGCGCGTCGCCGGCGGACCTGGTCGCCATTCTCGAAGCGCTCAAGGAAGCGGGCGCGCTCAAGGCGGAGCTGATCGTGCTATGACCCTGCCCTCCATCAACGGTGCCACGGGCATCGGCGCGGGCCTTGCCCGGCAACAGAGCCCCGAGAACCTCAAAAAGGCCGGCGAGCAATTCGAGGCGACCTTCACGGGGCTGATGCTCAAGAGCATGCGTCAGGCCAAGCTCGCCGACCCGCTGTTCGACAGCAAGGCGATCGACACGTTCAGCGAGATGCAGGATGCCCGCGTCGCGCAGGCCATGGCGCAGCACCAGCCGCTCGGCATCGGCAAGGCGATGACCGATTTTCTCAGCCGCCGGCAACCCGATGTTAACCCGGCCGCGTCAGAGCCGCCGGCATGAGCGATCTGCTCTCCATCGGCGCTTCGGGCGTCCGCGCCTATCAGAGCGCGCTGACCGTGACGGGCGAGAACATCGCTAACACGGGCGCTGCCGGCTATGCCAAACGCTCGGTCGGGCTGTCGGAAGTCGTCTCGGTCAGCGGCATCGCGGGCAAGATCGTCGCGGGCAACGGCGTGGTCGTCGGCGGCGTCGCGCGCGCGGCCGATGGCTTCCGCGCCGCCGCGGTGCGCTCGGCCGGCGCAGATCTGGCGCGGACGGAGGCCGGCTCGGTCTGGCTCGACCGCGTGCAATCGTCGCTGACCGGCGCCGGCCTCGGCGACCGGCTCACCGCCTTCTTCGTGGGCGCGCAGACGCTCGCCGCCGATCCGACCTCACAGCCCCAGCGCGCGGTGATGCTGGAGGACGCGAAGAGCCTGGCCGCCGCGTTCACGACCACCGGCCAAGCGCTCGACGCGGGGATGACCGAGCTGGACGCCACCGCGCGTCAGGCGACCGCGACGCTCGACACGCTGGGTCAGGCGCTCGCCAAGGTGAATGACGGGCTCGGCCGCACGCCCGCCGGCACCGCGGGCGCGGCGCAGCTCGCCGACCAGCGCGACCAGCTGCTGGAGCAGATGAGCGCGATCGCCGACGTGAGCGTCACCACCGACACGATCGGTCGCGCGACCGTGACGCTGGGCGGCGCCGGCGGTCCGGCGCTGGTCGACGGCGTCGACGCGGGCCATGTCATCGCCCTGCGCAGCGGCGGCG
>NZ_CAHJWX010000068.1 GCF_903643065.1 Sphingomonas bacterium
CCGGAGCGTCGGCGCGCGGCCGCTCGGGCCGATCGCGCCACTGGCCTCGGCCCGCATCCCGCTGAGCCGCATCTCGCTGGGCCCCGTCCCGCTGACTCTCACGCTGGCCACCATCGCGGAGGCGATCATCGCCGGCCTCACGGCGGCGCTGACCTTCGTCACGCTCGGCGCGCACCGGCTCGGGCGCGGCATCCCAGCCCTCGCGACCACGGACCGGCTCGCCCTCATCGCCGAACTCATCATCGCCGTCGGCGTCAAAGTCGTCGCGGCCCCGCCGGGGCTGCTGGTCCTCGAAGCGGCCACGCTGCTCGCTCACCACGCGGAAATAATGATCGGCGAACTGGAGATAATATTCGGTGTTGACGCGATCGCCCGCGCGCTGCGCGTCGGCGGCCATGTTCTTGTATTTCTCCAGAAGCTGAGTGGCATTACCGCGCGCGCGGCTGTCGATCCGGCTACCGTTGTTCTGGGGTCCGCGCGGCCCGTTGCCACCGCCACCGCCACCGCCACCGCCGCTATTATTGCCGCCGCGCCCACGCCGACGGCCGCCACCGCCGCCCTGCCGATTGTTGATCAAGAATCGTGTCCTTCAACCAAGATTTGGTCGGTCGCTCCGAACCGGGGCGCTCGCCCGGACCGTCCGGGCGGCTTGGACAAGGCCACGCGTCAAAGACGGCGCGGCGTTGCATCACCTAAGCTGCGGACGATTTCCCGATCCGGCTTCACCGGATCATCGCCTCCCCTCGGTCTAGAAGGTGGTCGGTCGCCCCGCAATCGGAATGTGGGGCGCCCGCCGCCGCCGGTCAAGCGGTGACGACGACGCAACGGTCGCGCCCACCCAGATCGCGGCGGACGGTCGCGCCCAGTCCCGTCGCCCGGACCAGCGCCACCACCGCCAATTCCTGCGTCGCACCGATCTCCAGGCAGGCGACGCCGCCCGGCGCGAGCAGTCGCGACAGCTGAGGCACGAGCGCGCGATAGGCGTCGAGACCGTCCGCGCCGGCGAACAGCGCCACCGCCGGCTCGTGATCGCGCACCTCGGGCGGGAGTGGCTCGTCCGCGCCGATATAGGGCGGGTTGGCGAGGACGAGGTCGAACCGCTCATCGACTCCGGTGGCCCAGTCGCCGAGCCGCCACGCCACGCGCGCGGCCAGCCCCAGCGCCGCCGCGTTGACCCGCGCGTAGGCGAGCGCATCGGACGAGGCATCGATCCCCAGCCCCGTCGCGCCCGGCCACTGGTCGAGCGCGGCGAGCAGCAGCGTGCCGGGGCCGGTGCCCAGGTCGAGCATGCGGGTCGGCGCGCGGGTGGCGAAGTGCGCGATCGCCGCCTCGATCAGCGTCTCCGAATCGGCGCGCGGCACCAGGGCGCCGGGCCCGACCGCCAGCTCGACCGTCCAGAAGGCGCGGACGCCGGTCAGGTAAGCGACCGGCTCGTGGGCGGCGCGCCGCTCGACCAGAACGGCAAAGGCGGGCGGAACGGGGTCGTCCAGCCGCCCGAGCAGCAGCGCCTCGCGGGTGATGCTCAGCGCGTGCGCCATCAGCAGCTCCGCGTCGAGACGCGGCGTGGCGGAGAAGGCGAAGCGGTGGGTAGCGAAGGCGAGGGCCTGCCTCATTCCCCCTCCCGCTTGCGGGAGGGGGTCGGGGGATGGGCTTTCCCTCACCGCGCGTGAACCACTCGGGACTGGCGTCGAGCCCACCCCCGGCCCCTCCCGCAAGCGGGAGGGGAGCAGGATTCACCCATCCAGCGACGCCAGCCGCTCCGCCTCGTCCTCCGCGACCAGCGCGCCGATCAGCTCGTCCAGCTCACCCTCCAGTACCTCGGGCAGGCGGTGGAGCGTCAGGTTGATGCGGTGATCAGTCACGCGCCCTTGCGGGAAATTATAGGTGCGGATGCGCTCCGACCGATCGCCCGAGCCGACCATCGCCTTGCGCGACCCCGACCGCTCGTTCGCCAGCCGCTCGCGTTCGGCCTCATACAGCCTGGTCCGCAGCACCTTCATCGCCTTGGCGCGGTTCTTGATCTGGCTGCGTTCGTCCTGCTGGATCACCACCGTGCCGGTCGGGATGTGGGTGATGCGCACCGCCGAGTCGGTGGTGTTGACCCCCTGCCCGCCCGGCCCGGACGAGCGATAGATGTCGATGCGCAGGTCCTTGTCCTCGATCTGGACGTCAACCTCCTGCGCCTCGGGCAGCACCGCCACCGTCGCGGCGGAGGTATGGATGCGACCCTGGTTCTCGGTCGCGGGCACGCGCTGGACGCGGTGGACGCCGCTCTCGAACTTCATCTTGGCGAAGACGCCGCGCCCCTCGACGCCGGCGACCACCTCCTTGAACCCGCCCGCCTCGGATGTCGACGCGGAGATCAGCTCGACGCGCCAGCCCTGCCCTTCGGCGAACTTCTGGTACATACGGAACAGGTCGCCCGCGAACAGCGCCGCCTCGTCGCCACCCGTGCCGGCCCGAATCTCCAGCATCGCCGCGCGCTCGTCCGCCGCGTCGCGGGGCAGCAGCGCCAGCGCGAGCTTGCGGTCCGCGTCCGCCAGCGCGGTCTCGTTGCCGGCCAGCTCGTCGCCCGCCATCGCGCGCAGCTCGGGATCGGCGTCCTGCGTCATGTACCGAAGCGACTCGCCTTCCTGCCGCAACCGGCGCACCTCGCCAGCGGCAGCGGCGACCGGCTCCAGCTCGGCATATTCCTTGGACACGGCCACGAACCGCTCGGACGGCAGGTCGCCCCGCGCCATCTGCGCCGCCAACTCGTCACGCCGCGCCTCGATCTGCCGGATGCGCTCGGGAGAGATGCGGGTCATGCGGCTTTCCGCCAACCAACGGTAAAAGTGATGCCATCCCAAATGAAGTTGTCAGCTTCCTCCAGAGTGGAAGGACCGCTAACAACAGGCAGTCGCAATCCCCTCCTAAACCACTGAAACACCGACCTCTGCTGACGCTCGGTGTCGTAACCCGAACCGATCTTAAGAGTTAGGAGGGACAGGGCGTCAGAATGAGGCTGAACAAAAATCACACCTTTTGGACGGCGTTGAAAAGCCTTCTCACCTCGTTTTCTGGGGGATCCAACTAATACCGTGTCCACCGACCGCTTTGCCTTACGCAAATCACTGGCGATTTTCAGCGCGAGCGGAACAGCGTGGTCAGTGTCGGCCACGACAATGAAATCAGTAACTTTTTCCTTACGGTCGCGGATCAACATCGCCAACCGCTCCACCCCCGCGGCCCAGCCCACCCCCGGCGTCGGCGGCCCGCCCAGCGTCTCGATCAGCCCGTCATACCGCCCGCCGCCGATCACCGTCCCTTGCGCGCCCAGCCGGTCGGTCACGAACTCGAACGCGGTGTGGCGGTAGTAATCAAGCCCGCGCACCAGCCGCGCGTCACGCGTCCACGCCACCCCCGCCGCGTCCAGCCCCCTCGTTACCGCCTCGAAATACGCCCCCGCCTCCGTCGTCAGATACGCATCGATGTCCGGCGCGGCGTCCGCGACCGGGCGATCGCGGGGGTCCTTCGAATCGAGGATGCGCAGCGGATTGCGCTCCAGCCGCGCGACGGAGTCCTCGCTCAGCGCATCGCGCGCGGCCTCGAAATGTGTCACCAGCGCCGCGCGCCAGGCGTCGCGCGTCGCGGCGTCGCCCAGGGTGTTGAGCCGCAAGGTCACGCCGTCCGCGATGCCCAGCTCGGCCAGCAGCTGGTCCGCCATCGCCAGCAGCTCCACGTCCGCCGCCGGCTCGGGCGCGCCGATCACCTCCGCGTCGATCTGGTGGAACTGGCGGAACCGCCCCTTTTGCGGCCGCTCGTAGCGGAACACCGGCCCGCTCGTCGCCAGCTTCATCGGCGCGTGCTGCGCCCAGCCATTGCCGACGAACGCGCGCGCGATCCCGGCGGTGAACTCGGGCCGCAAGGTGATCGAGTCCCCGCCACGATCGGCGAAGCTGTACATCTCCTTCGACACGACGTCGGTGGTCTCGCCGATCGAGCGCGCGAACACCTCCGTCGCCTCGAACACGGGTACGTCGACGCGGCCGAAGCAATACAGCCGCCGCACACGCTCGAACGTGTCGAGCACGTGCGCGAAGCGGCGCTGTTCCTCGCCCCAGATGTCCTGCGTGCCCCGAACGCGTTGGGGAGTTTTGGGCGGTGTCTTGCTCATGTGGCGCGGCTCTCTAGGCGAGCGCGCGGGCAAGCGCTAGGCGGGCACCATGGCGATGGCCCACGACCCCCTCCGGCTCGGCAAGCGGATCGCGCCGCCGCGCTTCCTGCTCTTCGCGATCCTGTTCGTCGTCGCCACCGCAGCGTCGAGCCACGCGCTCGGCATCGGGCGCGCGGTGCTCGCGTCGTTCGACGGCGCGAGCCTGATCTTCCTCGTCTCGATCGCGCCGCTGCTCGGCCGGGGCGAGGCGAACCAGATCCGCGCGCAGGCGGCACGCAACGACGCCAATCGCGCGGTGCTGCTGGGGCTGACCGGCGTCGTCATGCTGGTCGTGCTGGTCGCGGTCGCCAAGGAACTGCAGGGCAAGAACGACACGGTCGCGATCGTGCTGGTGGTCGCAACGCTGGTGCTCGCCTGGCTGTTCGCCAACGCCATCTACACGCTCCATTACGCGCACCTCTATTACGGCGACGCGAACGGGCGGCCGGGCGACGATCGAGGGCTCGACTTCCCGCATTGCGATGAGCCTGATTATTGGGACTTCCTGTATTTCAGCTTCACGCTGGGCATGACGTTCCAGACCTCGGACGTGGAGATCACGTCGCGGCGCGTGCGCGGGGTCGTGCTGGGCCACACGATGCTCGCCTTCGTGTTCAACCTGGGCGTGCTCGCCTTCACGATCAACGTGATCGGGGGCGGTTAGCCGCCCCTGCCGGCAACTTCGTCGGGGTGGGAGCGGGGCGCGGGATAACGGGCTGGACGGCCGGCATTCGCGCCGCGTAAGGCGCGGCGCTTCAGTCGAAGGTGTCGTGCATGCTCCGGTCCGGTCTCGCTGTCCTGCTGCTCTGCGCCGGCACCGCCGCGCTGGCGCAGGTGCCGTCCGGCAACTCGGCACCGCAGCCCTATCCCTATCCCGCGCCGATCGCGCCGCCGCAGGACCGGCCGTTCCCGGGCACGATCGCGCTCGATATCGACGCGACCAACCCGTCGCAGGGCATCTTCGACGTCAAGGAGACGATCCCGGTCACCGCCAGCGGCGACACCGTCTTCTTCTACCCGCACTGGATCCCCGGCAACCACGCGCCGTCCGGCCAGATCGAGAAGCTGACCGGGCTGACCTTCCGCGCCGGCAACACCGTGCTGCCGTGGCGGCGCGACCCGGTGAACCTGTTCGCCTTCCATATCGACGTGCCCGCCGGCACGAGGAAGGTGGAAGCGGCCTTCCAGTTCGTCGGCGCGGTCAAGCCCGACGAGGGCGCGGTGTTCACCTCGCCCGACCTGCTGCGCCTGCAGTGGATCAGCGCCAGCCTCTATCCGGCCGGCTATTTCGTCCGCGACATCCCCGTCGCCGCGACCGTGAAATACCCGGACGGCTTCACCGCCGTCTCCGCCGTGCCGTCCACCCACACCGGCCAGACCTATCGCTATCAGCTCAGCAACTACGAGGTGCTGATGGACTCGCCGGTGCTGGCGGGGCGCTACTACAAGGCCTATGCCTTGACGCCGCGCGTGACGCTGGACACCTTCGCCGACAAGCCGGAAGAGCTGGTCGCCAAGCCCGAGCAGATCGCCGCGCACACGCGGCTGGTCGAACAGGCGGTGAAGCTGTTCGGCGCGCAGCATTATGACAATTACCATTTCCTGCTGTCGATTTCCGACCAGACCAGCGGCTCGGGGCTGGAGCATCATCGCAGCTCGGAGGACGGCACGCGCCCGGGTTATTTCACCGAATGGGACAGCCAGATCGCGGCGCGCAACCTGCTGCCGCACGAGTACACGCATAGCTGGGACGGCAAGTTCCGCCGCGCCGCCGACCTGTGGGTGCCGGCCTATGACCAGCCGATGCGCCCCGGCCTGTTGTGGGTCTATGAAGGCCAGACGCAGTTCTGGGGCTATGTGCTCCAGGCGCGCTCGGGGCTGGTGAGCAAGGAGGACACGCTGGACCAGCTCGCCGGGATCGCGGCACAGCTCGATACCCAGCCCGGCCGCCGCTGGCGCGCATTGTTCGACACCACTTATGACGAGAGCCTCAACGCCCGGCGCCCGAAAGGCTGGGCGTCGTGGCAGCGGGGCGAGGAATATTACAACGAGGGCCTGCTGATCTGGCTCGACGCGGACGAGGTGATCCGCGAGCGGAGCGGCGGCGCCAAGTCGATCGACGACTTCGCCCGCGCCTTTTACGGCATGCGCGACGGCGACTATGGCGAGCTGACCTACACCGTCGACGACGTGGTCAGGACGCTCAACGGCGTCGTGCCCTATGACTGGGCCGGGTTCCTCGACAAGCGCGTCAACCAGACCAGCAGCGGCGCGCCGCTCGACGGCTTCACCAAGGGCGGGTACAAACTGGTCTATACCGACCAGCCCACCAAGGTGTCGCAGCAAGGCGCGCGGACGCGCGGCGCCGACTTCACCTATTCGATCGGGATGGGCGCCGATTCGACCGGCAACGTCACCGGCGTGCTGTGGGACGGGCCGGCGTTCAAGGCGGGGCTGGTGGTCGGCGCGCAGCTGCTGGCCGTCGGCGACGGCGCCTATTCACCCGAACGGCTCAACGCGGCGATCACGGCGGCCAAGGGCAGCAACCAGCCGATCCGGCTGGTGGTCAAGCACAACGACCAAGTGAAGGCGGTCACGATCGACTACCATGGTGGCCTGCGCTATCCACACCTGGTTAAGACCGGCACCGCCGATGGCGGTCTTGATCGTCTGTTGGCCTCCAAGTGAGACGGAACCCTCATGCGCATTGACCTGATCCCGACGGGCAAGAACCCACCGGAAGACCTGAACGTCATCATCGAGGTGCCGATCGGCGGCGAACCGGTGAAGTATGAGTTCGACAAGGCGTCGGGCGCCCTGTTCGTGGACCGCATCCTGCACACGCCGATGCGCTATCCGGCGAATTACGGCTTCGTGCCGCACACGCTGTCGCCCGACGGCGATCCGCTCGACGCGCTGGTCATCGCGCGCTCGCCCTTCATCCCGGGCTGCGTGGTCCGCGCGCGGCCGATCGGCGTGCTCAACCTGGAAGACGAGCATGGCGGCGACGAGAAGCTGATCTGCGTCCCCGTCGACACGACCTTTCCCTATTATTCCGACGTCGGCGAGCGCGGCGACCTGCCCTCGATCGTGCTCGCGCAGATCGAGCATTTCTTCAAACACTATAAGGACCTGGAATCCGAGAAGTGGGTTCGCGTCGGCAGCTGGGGCGACGCGGCCGAGGCGCGCCAGATCGTGCTGGAGGCGATCGAGCGGTACAAGGCGCACCCCAAGGAGCCGTACGCGGCATAAGGTCCCGCATCCCGCGAGATCGACGCGGCGTCTTTTGGATTCGAGCGCAAGCGCCGGAGCGCGGCGGTGCCGGCGTCGCGGGTAGGTCGGGGGGATCAGGACCTTCCGCCCACGCGAAGGTCACAGCAGGATGACCGCTCATGCCCCGCCCCGCGCCCGACATAGCCGCCGACCCGCGCTGGGCGCGCGTGCTGGCGCGCGACCGGGCCGCCGACGGCCGTTTCTGGTACTCCGTCGCCACGACCGGCGTATATTGCCGCCCGTCCTGCCCCTCGCGCGCCGCGAACCCGCGCAATGTCGCCCTGCACGATTCGCTCG
>NZ_CAHJWX010000069.1 GCF_903643065.1 Sphingomonas bacterium
GAACGCGGGCGAACGCCGGGGCCGGGCCTATCTGCGTCTGCAAGTCGTCGACCGCGTCGGCGTGCTGGCGGAGATCGCGGCGGCGATGCGCGACGCGGGCGTCTCGATCGAGAGCCTGATCCAGCGCGGCGACCCGGCCGATCCCGGCCCGGGCGGCGCGGTGCTGGTCGCGATCGTCACGCACGACGGCCCGGAACGCTGCGTCGCGCAGGCGCTGGAGCGGCTGCGCGGTTCGCCGAGCCTGGCGGGCGAGCCGCTGTGGATGCCGATCTTGTGAGGGGAGGCGAGGCAATAGGGCTGGATTGACGCGTCGAGGAAAGCACCAGACGCGGTCGGCGCCGTGCATGCGCGTCGTCGGGCCGTGGCCCTTGGGAATCGCAGTTGGACCGTATACGTGATCAGGACGCGCTAATTACTGTTGCTGTTGGAACCACCGCCAGTTGAACATCCTGCCAGGTTTCAGCGGCCACGCCGCCGAGCTCATCCGCCACAAGGACTGGTCGCGGCATCCGCTTGGCGAGCCCGCAGGGTGGCCCGTCAGCCTGCGGCTCATGCTGGGCGCGATGCTCCGAGCTCCCGGTCCGATGTACCTCGTCTGGGGCGCGGATCGCAGTTTCTTCTTCAACGACGCCTACCTCCCTATCCTGGGGCCGCGGCTGAAGGAAGCGACCGGGGCGCGGTTCGAAGCATTGTGGCATGACGCCTGGCCGTCCGTCGAAGCGGCGTTCCTGAAGGCGGAAGCCGGCGAGCCGAGCCGGTTCGTGGACGCGTATGTACCGATGGCGCGCCACGGCGTTCCGGAAATGACGTGGTGGTCCTTCTCCTTCTCCGGCGTTCCCGACGAGAGCGGGTCGATCGCCGGCGTGCTCTGCCAGACCGAGGAGGTCACCGATCGCGTGCTGGCGGCGTGCGCGACCCGCGACCGGGAAGCACGCAACACGCAGATCCTGGACAGCGCCACGGATTTCGCGATCATCGCGACCGACCTGGACGGCAAGGTCACCCGCTGGAACGAGGGCGCGCACCGCGTGCTCGGCTGGTCCGAGCAGGAGATGCTCGGCGACGACGTCGAACGCTTCTTTGTGCCCGAGGATGTCGCCGACGGTCGCCCGGCGACGGAGATGCGGCTCGCGCTGAAGACGGGCCATGGCAATGACGAGCGCTGGCATCTGCGCAAGAACGGGGAGCGATTCTGGGCGAGCGGCGAGATGGCGCCGCTGCGTGGGGCCGACGACGCCATCATCGGCTTCGTCAAGGTGCTTCGCGATCGTTCCGAGCAGAGGCTCGCCGCGGAGTCCCTGGAGGCGAGCGAGGCCCAGCTGGCCGATGCGCTGTTCCGGCTTCGCCGCGCCAACGCGGACCTGGCGACGGCCGCGGCCTCGACCGCCGCCGAACGCGACCGGATGTGGGAGATGTCGCCCGACCTGCTGCACGTCATCTCGACCGCCGGCATCCTGGAGCGGGTCAACCCGGCGTGGACGGCGATCCTGGGCTATGCTCCCGAGGACCTGGTCGGCACGCCCGCCCGCCCTCTCCTCCACCCGGACGACGTCGCCGCCTACGACCACGCCCTTCAGGCCTCCGCGTTCGAGACGCTCGCGCCGCTGGTCAACAGGTTGCGCCACAAGGACGGCTCGTACCGCTGGTTCACGTGGCTGTCGGCACCGGCCGGCGACGTCATCTACGCGGCCGGCCGCCACGTGACCGCCGAGAAGGAAAGCGAGGCGAAGCTTCGCGACACGCAGGATTTTGCGCGACTGGCGCTCGGCGCGATCGGCGGCGTCGGCGTCTGGGTCTACGACATGCCAAGCGACCGGTACGCCTTCGACGATGCGATCGCCGCGCTTTATGGGGTCGATCCCGCCCGCGGCGTGGAAGGACTGCCCCGGGAGGAGTTCCTGGCCAACGTCCACCCGGAGGACCGCGCATTCCTGGGAGCGGCGGTTGATCAGGGTGCCCGCGTGGCGGGCGACATCGAGCTGGAATATCGCATCCAGCATGCCGATGGCTCGATCCGATGGGTGCTGTCGCGCGGCCACACCTATGTCGGCGATGACGGCCAGGCGCTGCGCCGGACCGGCATCGGCGTGGACGTCACCAGCCAGCGGCTCGTCGAGGAGCAGCTGCGCCAGTCGCAGAAGGTGGAGGCGGTCGGTCAGCTGACCGGCGGCGTGGCGCACGACTTCAACAATCTCCTGACGATCATCCGGGGGTCGATCGATCTGCTGCGGCGGCCGGGGACGACCGAGGCGCGTCGCGAGCGGTATCTGGAGGCGATCTCCAGCACCACCGATCGCGCCGCCAAGCTGACGAACCAACTGCTGGCCTTCGCTCGCCGCCAGGCCCTCAAGCCGGAAGTGTTCGACGTCGGGGCCAGTGTCTGCGCCTTGGGCGACATGCTGGGAACGCTGTGCGGTCCTCGGGTCGCGATCTCCATCGATGCCGGTGGCTGCCCGTGTTTCGTGGACGCGGACCGGAGCCAGTTCGACACCGCCGTCGTCAACATGGCCGTCAACGCGCGCGATGCCATGCAGGGTCGGGGCGAGCTGCGCATCAGCGTCTCCATGGCGTCGTCGCTGCCGGGCGTGCGGGCGCATCCCGCGATCGCCGGCGAGTTCGTCACCGTGGCCTTGACCGACACGGGTTCGGGCATCCCGACCGATCTGCTGGACCGCATCTTCGAACCGTTCTTCACCACCAAGGGCGTGGGTCAGGGCACCGGACTGGGCCTGAGCCAGGTGTTCGGGTTTGCCAAACAGTCCGGCGGCGACATCATCGCGACGAGCGACGAGGGGCGCGGCTCGACCTTTACCATCTACGTTCCCAAGGTGGACGCGCCGGACGGGATCGCGACGGGTGACGAGGCGGTGTCGCTCACGAATGGAGAGAGTGCGCGCGTGCTGATCGTCGAGGACAATCCCGAAGTGGGCATCTTCGCGACGCAGGCGCTGGCCGAACTCGGCTATGCCACCAGCTTTGCCGCCGACGCGCCCAGCGCGCTCGCCGAGCTCAAGGCCAATCCGGGCGCGCACGACGTGGTGTTCTCGGACGTGGTCATGCCCGGCATGTCCGGGATCGAACTGGGGCAGGAGATCCGCAGGCTCTACCCGTCCCTCCCCGTCGTGCTCACGAGTGGTTACAGCACCATTCTCGCGGAAAACGGCAGCCATGGGTTCGAGTTGCTGCGAAAGCCATATTCGCTCGATGAACTGTCGGTGGTGCTCCGTAAGGCGTCGACTTGGCGAGGTGCGAGCAGAGGGCAGTAGTGCTTATGCCGCTCGATAAAATGAATAAGCATTTTCAATAGTCTGTTGAACTCCAGACCGATGTGGGTGTCATCAGTCTTTCGTCGATACCGCAACGGCATATCCCTCATGGCCGAGCAGGCCGTTCACAGCGAGCGTCAGGCGCTCCTCGCGCGCCGAAGGTCTGATCCTGCCCGCCCTGTCCAGTTCGACGAGGCCGTGCAGCGCCGCCCAGAAGGTCTCGGTGGCGGTCTCGACGTCGCCGGCGGGCACCACGGCCGCCAGGGCCGCGAAGGCGTCGCGCGCCGCGGGTGGCGCGTCGGCCTCGGCGAAACGCAAGCCGGTCGGCATCGCGAACATCGCTTCGTAGATGGCGGGCTGCTTCCAGGCGAAGGCAAGATACGCCGAGGCGACGGCGCGCATGGCGTCGCGGCCATCGGTATGTCCTTCGGGCGCGCACTGAAGCGCGTCGGCAAGCTCCCGGAAGCCCTCGACCGCGACCGCGGCGACGATCGCGTCGCGGTTGGCGAAATGTGAGTAGAGCACCGGCTGACTATATTCGATCGCTTCGGCCAGCCGCCGGATCGTCACCGCCTCCCAGCCTTCCGCGGTCGCGATCTGCCGCGCGGCCGCCGTGATGCGGCGTTCGCGATCATCGCGCTCTCGCTTTTTTCGCTCGGCCACGCCCATCGATCAGTTCCCCGGAACGGCAATGTCATAGCATGTCTTGAACTCCTAGCATTGCTAGTTATCTGTGATCTGGAAGTGGAGGTGACAATGAACATGTTCTCGATCGGCGTGGCGATCCTCGTCGCTGCCGCCATCATCGCGATCGGCGGGATGTATCTGCTCTCCCCACGCACGGCGACGCGGAGCTTCGGCCTGCCGCTTCCCGAGGAGGGCGCCAACGTCGCGTGGTGGCTGCGTCTCAAGGGCAGCCGCGACATCGTGTCGGGGTTGGTCGTGCTGGCCGTGCTCGTCTGGGGCGGGCCGCGCATGCTGGGCATCGTCCTGCTGGTCGAGGCGCTGATCCCGCTCGGCGACATGACGCTCGTCCTTGCCGCCAAGGGTTCTACGGCGCGCGCGCTCGGCATCCACTTCGTCACTGCCGTCGTGATGATCGCCGGGGCGCTGCCGCTGCTGGTCGGAGCAGCCTGACATGCCGCAGGTTGTCGTCGGCTGGATCGCGGCCGTCGCCATCGTTGGTCCGACGGATCGCGGCCGGTCAGCATCGCCGAGCGCGCGAAGCGCTCCCGCGAAACGGGCCGTCGGCAGATCGAACGGGCGCCCAAGATCGTTCGCGCCGTTGCGGGTTGAGCGGGGGCAAGCGCCCCCTATAGTCCGGCCGTCACCTCCCGGAGTTCCCGATGCTCAGATTCGCCTCGCTCGTGTTGCTGAGCAGTACCGCCGCGCTAGCCCAGGCTCCGAGCCGCCAGTCCCAGCCCACACCCGAGGCGACCGGATCGGCACGGACGTTCACCCCGCGCGACGCCTTCGCGCTGGCCCGTGCCGGCGATGTGCAGATCAGCCCGGACGGCAAGCTCGTCGCCTATACGCGATCGAGCGAGGACATCATGACCGACAACGCCCGCCAGGAAATCTGGCTGGTCGATGTCGCCACCGGACGGCAGAGCCCGCTGGGCGTGCCCGGCAGCGCGCGCCCGCGCTGGTCGCCCGACGGCACCCGGCTCGCCTTCGCGGCGAAGGGGAATGGCGACAAGCCGCAGATCTTCGTTCGCTGGATGGCCAGCGGCGCGAGCGCGGCGGTGTCCAGCCTGCCTGAAAGCCCCTCCGACATCGCGTGGTCGCCGGACGGCAGGACCATCGGCTTCACGATGTTCGTGGCCGGCGACGGGGTGACACTGGGCGTGCCGCTCGCCAAGCCGGACGGCGCGAAATGGGCGGAGCCGCTCAAGATCATCGGCCAGGTCAATTACCGAGCCGACGGGGCGGGTTACCTGCGGCCGGGCTACAACCATGTGTTCGTGGTGTCGGCGGAGGGCGGCGCCGCGCGGCAGCTGACCTTTGGCGAGTTCGACGACGGCGGCAGCGTCAACTGGTCCGCCGACGGCCGGCACCTGCTGTTCGCGACCAATCACGGCAAGGATTGGGAGCGCGATCCGCTCAACACCGATGTCTTCACGGTGGACGTCGCCAGTGGCGCGTTGACCCAGCTGACGACGCGCCATGGACCGGACGAGCAGCCGGTGGCCTCACCCGACGGCCGACTGATCGCCTTTGTCGGCTTCGACGACAAGCTGCTCGGCTATCAGAACCACCAGCTGTCGATCATGAACGCCGACGGCAGCGGCATCCGGACGATCGGCACCTCGCTCGATCGTGACCTTCGCAGTCCGCGCTGGGCGGCCGATGGCCGCTCCGTCTATGTCCAATATGCCGACCGCGGCGTCACCCGCGTCGCGCGCGTCTTTCTCGACGGCCGCGTCGCCCCGGCGGCGGAAGGGCTCGCCAGCGGTGAGCTCGACCGGCCCTATTCGGGCGGCGAGTTCTCGCTGGCGAAGGATGGCAGCGTCGCCTTTGCCGCGGGCGACGCCACCCGCCCGCCCGATGTCGCGATCGCCGGGCGCGGCGGCACCAGGCGGCTGACCCGGCTCAACGACGATCTCTTCGCCGGAAAGACGCTGGCGCAGGTCAAGCCGTTCGCGGTCACCTCCTCGGCCGACCAGTTGCCGATCGATGCGTGGATGGTGACCCCGCCGAATTTCGATCCGGCGCGCCGATACCCGCTGATCCTCGAAATCCACGGCGGCCCCTTCGCGAGCTACGGGCCACTCTGGTCCACCGAGAACCAGCTCTACGCGGCGGCCGGCTATGTCGTCGTCTATGCCAATCCGCGCGGATCGACCTCTTATGGCGAGGCCTTCGCCAATCGCATCCACCATGATTATCCCAGCAAGGACTATGACGACCTGATGAGCGTCGTCGACGCCGCGGTCGCGACCGGATCGGTCGATCCGGGCCACCTGTTCGTGACGGGCGGATCGGGTGGCGGACTGCTGACCGCCTGGATCGTCGGCAAGACCGATCGCTTCAAGGCGGCGGTCACCCAGAAGCCGGTGATCAACTGGGCCAGCGAGGTGCTCACCACCGACGGCTATAATTCGATGGCCAAATACTGGTTCGGCAAGATGCCGTGGGAGGATCCCGAGCAATATTGGCGGCGCTCCCCGCTCAGCCTGGCCGGCAACGTCGAGACCCCGACCGCGGTGATGGTCGGCGAGGAGGATCACCGCACGCCGCCGGGCGAGGCCGAGCAATTCTATGACGCGCTGCAGATCCGATCGGTGCCGACCGTGCTGATCCGCGTGCCGAGCGCCAGCCATGGCGGGCTGGCCGAACGCCCCTCCCAGCTCGTCGCCGAAAACCAGGCGATCCTCGCCTGGTTCGCGCGCTATCGCGGCGACACGCCGGCGCGGTAATGATTAATGCCCACGGCTCATCTGCGCAGGGTCGATGCCTGCGCTTGCCTCGTGAGCGCCCGTGTGGCCACCCATTGGGGTTGGTACACAGGCGATCACGTGACGAGGCCGTGCCGCTAGCTTGCCCGACGATCCCTACCTCCACATGCCGCGTTCCGCTTTGCGGAATGAGCTATATTCATCCCTGATTTCGGCGCGATCGCCGGCTAAGACGATGAAGTCAGCGAGAAACGGGTTCGCCGACAGTGCCGAGTGGAGAGGCAGGTGAGCGCTTCAGGCGAGATCGAGCGGTTCGTGCGTCTTCACGCGCTTGAGGTGGATTACTGGTATGCCGTCGATCGCCGGCAGGGCACCGGGGCCGAGGAATTCTATACCGAGGAGGGCATCTTTGTCGTCGGCAGCGAGACGATGCGTGGGCGCGACGAGGTAGCGGCCTTCTACCGCTGGCGGGCGTCACGCGGCGAGCGGACGGCGCGGCACTGCGTCTCGAACCCGCGGCTATCCGCTTCGGGCGAGAACGCGGCGACCTTCGAATGCGTCATGCAGCTGTTCGCCGACGATGGAGTGCCGGTGCTGGAATCGAAGCCGGCGATCATGATCGCGGACGTCCGCAGCGACTGCGTGCTGGTCGACGGGCGCTGGTTGTTCAAGGCGCATGTGCTCACGCCGATCTTCACGGGCGGGACCCCCGCCACCGTGCCCTCGCGCGCGCAGTTGCTCGACACGCTGACGGTCCAGAACTGACGATGCCGGACCAGAGCGTCCAGGCAGACGGCACCTTCGCGCGACGGCTTCGCGCGCGGGAACTGCTGATCGGCACCTTCGTCAAGACACCGTCGCCGCAGGTCGTCGAAGTGCTCGGCGGGACGGGGCTCGATTTCGTGGCGCTGGATGAGGAGCATGCGCCATTCGATCGGCAGGCGATCGACCTGGCAATGCTCGCCGGCCGGGTGTCCGGCACGCCGATCCTGGTGCGGACCGCGGACGCGAACCCGTCGCGGCTGCTGGCGGCGCTCGATGGCGGTGCCGCCGGCGTCATCGTCCCGCATATCGGCAGC
>NZ_CAHJWX010000070.1 GCF_903643065.1 Sphingomonas bacterium
CCGCGATCCTGGCCGCCTGCCGTCCCGGGCTACCGGTCCTCACCATGCCGCACCCGAGTCCGACCTATGTCTGCACCAGCCCGGCGGTCCGCAACTCGGCCAAGCCCGGCCGGGCGGGGCTCGAAGCCTGGGTGCTGCAGGCGCGCGCGGACTGGTCACGCGCGCATCTGGAAGACGACGCCGCCGCCGTCGAACGGGCGATCCTGCGCGAGTTCGCGGCGCGGATCGGGGCCGACCTCCCCACCCTCCTGACGAGCGCCGCCCATCGCTGGCGCTATGCCAAGTCCGGCACGCTCGACCAGGGCGCCTTGTGGGACGACGAACTGCGGCTCGGCGTCTGCGGCGACTGGCTGCTGGGGCCGCGGGTCGAGGCGGCATGGCTGTCAGGCCAACGCCTCGCCGCCCGTATCGGAGGCGGGTAGCAAGCGCGCGCCCGCCGGTCGAACGGGCGAGCCATTACCTTGCGGGCACGGTCATCGCCGACGCGCGTTCATTGCGGCAGGATCGGCTTCTTGTCCGGTGCGGGCGGCTTGGCGAAGGTCGGGGCGGGATGCGCGGCGAGCAACGCCAGCGCCTCGGCGACGGCGCGTTCGAGCTGCGGGTCGTGGCCGGCGCGGACCAGCGCCGGATCCTGCTCCACGTCGATGTCGGGCGGGATTCCGATATTCTCGACCTCCCATTGCCCCTCCGTGCCATAGAGCGCCCAGCGCGGCGCCGTCACCGACCCGCCGTCCATCAGCGCGGGATAGCCGCCGATGCCGACCAGCCCGCCCCAGGTCCGCTTGCCGACCAGGGGGCCGACGGCGTTCTTCCGGAACAGCCAGGGCAGCGCGTCGCCGCCCGATCCCGACATCTCGTTGATGACCATCACCTTGGGGCCGTAGATGGCCTGGGCGGGCTCGATCACGTCGTCGCCCTCGCGGGTCTCGTTGACCATCTGCGGCGTGCGGCGGAGTTGCTCCACGATGTAATCGGCGATGTCGCCGCCATGGTTGAAGCGTTCGTCGATGATCGCGCCCTGCTTGCCGACCTGTGCGTAATAGTAACGATTGAAGTTGGCGAAGCCGCCGCTCGCGGTGTCGGGCAGATAGACATAGGCGAGCTTGCCGCCGGACAACCGGTCCACCGCGCGGCGGTTTCCTTCCATCCAGCTCCGCAGCCGCAGCGCCGTCTCGCTCGCGACCGGCACCACCGTGACCTGGCGCGCGCCGGTGCCGTTGGCGGTGGGGCCGACCGTCAGCACCGTCTGCTTGCCCGCGAGACCGTCAAGCGCCTGGAAGATCTCGGCCGACGCGTTCACCGGGCGACCGTTGACCGCCAGCACGAACTCGCCCGCGCGGACGTTCACGCCGGGCTGGCTGAGCGGCGCGACCAGCTTGGGGTTCCAGTTCTCGCCGGCCAGCACGCGCGCGATCCGCCAATGGCCGTCGACCGCCTCGAAGTCGGCGCCGAGCAGCCCCACCTTGGCCTTGGGCTGATCCGGTAATGCGCCGCCCCTGATGAAGGTATGGCCGACGGCGATGTGCCCGGTCATCTCCTCCAAGAGGACGTTGAAGTCCTGCCGCGCGGCAAGGCCGGGCAGGTAGCGCGCGTAGAGCGCCTCCGCGCGGGCGGCGTCGAGCCCGTGCAGGTTGGGATCGTAGAAGAAGTCCCGCTCGATCCGCCACACCTCATGATACATCTGCCGCCACTCGGCCGCCGGATCGATCCATACCTGCATGTCGTCGAGCTTGAGCGCGCCTTCGCCCTCCTTGGGCTCCTTGGCCGCATCGGCGACGATCCAGCCGCCCTTCTTCGCGAACAGCATCTTCGCGCCGTCGGCGGAGAGCGAGAAGCTGTCCGCGCTCACCCCGTCGACCAGCTTGGTGTTCTTGCGGTCCTTCATGTCGAAGCGGAAGACGGTGCGGTCGGGACCGTCCTTCTCGCTGTCCAGATAATCCTCGTCGGTCTCGGCGGCGGGGATCGTCAGCGTGTAGACGATGCCGTCGCCGCCCGTCTCCACCTCGACGATGTTGGCGCGCGGGATCGGCAGTGCCAGGATGCGCTGGTCGAGCCCGTCGAAATCGATCCGCACCGCCGTCGGCGGCCCGGGCGGTGGCGTTTTCTCGGCGGCGGTGCTGGTGTCGGTGGGCGCTGGCGCGGCGGTGGGCGTGGCCGGCGGGGTGGCCGAACGGGGCGGCTTGCTGGTGGATTTGGGCCCGGGCTTGGGCTCGTCGGCCGCGCTTTCCTCGTCACTCTCGGGCGCGACGGGGGAGGGGAGGTCCTTGCGCAGCACCATGACATAGGTCGCGCCGTCCACCGCGCGGCCCAGGCTCGACATGTCGAGCCAGCCGGCGCCCAGCCCCGTGCTGGTCGTCGCCGCGAAGTAGAGATACTTGCCCGACCGGTCGAACCGCGGCGAGATGATGTCGCTCAGACCGTCCGTCACCTGGTGCGTCTGGTCCGCCGCGAGCGAGTAGACGACGGCGGCGTGGAGATGGTTGGGCAATTGCTTGGTGTAGACGATCCACTGGCTGTCGGCCGACCAGGCGGGATCGAACCGGAAGGCGGGACTGTCGAACCGGTCGGTGTCGACCTTCCTCGGCGTGCCCCGGGTGAGGTCCACCAGCCAAAGGTTCAGGCGCTTGTCGTGGAACACGATCTTCTTCGAGTCGGGCGACCAGATCGGATCGTAGAAGAAGGAGGGTGGGCCACCGAGCGCGATGCGGCGATCGGGTCCGATGCCGTCGGCGGCGCGGACGTGGAGCGCATACTCGCCGCCCTCGTCGGAGAAATAGGCGACCTGCCGCCCATCGGGTGACGGCGAGGGATCGCGATCGGCGGCGCCCGGGGATTGGGTCAGGTCGCGGATGTCGCCCTTGTCGGCGGGCGCCGACAGGATGTCGCCGCGCGCCTCGAACACCACGCGCTTGCCGCTGCCGGTCAGCAACGCATGTTTGATCTCGTCCGCCTTGATCGCGGCGAAATGCGGCCGGAGCTGGGGCAGGTCGGCGTCGATGGTCACCGGCACCTGGCTCAGGCTTCCCGTCGCCGGATCGAACAGCTCCAGGCGGCCGAAATGGTCGATGACGATGCCGCCCGGCCCCGCGCCGGCGGACGCCATGTCGAAGCCGCGCGCATTGTCGACGGCGCGCGCGACCGCCTTGGTGGCCGGGTCGAAGGCGTACAGCGTGGTCGGCCCGTCGCGATCGGACAGGAAATACAGCCGGCCACCCAGCCACATCGGGTTGCGATCGTTGCTGTTCGCGCGCGGCACCGGGACCACGCTGGAATTTGCGAGATTAGCGAGCCAGATCCGCGCCGTCTGGCCACCGCGATAGCGTTTCCAGGCGGGCTGCCATTGCTGGACGGGCGAATAGGCCAGCGTCGCGCCGTCCGCCGCATAGGCGCCCTCCTCTCCCGACGGCAGCGGCAGCGGCGTCGGCGCGCCGCCGGCGGCGGGCACGAGGTAGAGCTGGTCCAGGTCGCGCGGGGTCGCGCGTGGCGAGCGGAACAGGATCGACCTGCCGTCCGGCGTCCAGCCCAGCGCCATGTCGGTGCCCGGATGCCAGGTCAGCCGCTTGGGCGTGCCGCCGATGGCGGCGACGACATACACATCGGTGTTGCCGTCATAGCGCCCGGTGAAGGCGATGCGGCTGCCGTCGGGCGAGAAGATCGGCCGATCGAGCTGGCCCTGGCCGGACACCAGCCGCGTCGCGCGGCCGCCGGCGCGCGGCACCGACCAGATCTCCCCGCCATAGGCGAAGGTGATCGCGGTGGCGGACAGGCTCGGATGCTGGAGCAGCAGCGGGAGGGGCGCCGTCTGCGCGGAAACGCCGGTCGCGAACGCCGCGCCGGCCAGCATCGTCACCCATCTCCGCACGCTCATCCCCCTTGGCGCCTGATTAGCTGATATCCAGCCTGTCGACCTCACCCTGTCAAGCAGGCACCCAGCAAAGTTGCCGGTGCAGATCGAGGAAGCGGGCCTCGGCGGGGGCTCAGGCGTTGTCCGGGGAAAGATGAACGGATCACGCCGATCCTGCGAGCGAGCCCATGTCATCCGTGCCGGCCTCCTTCTCCGCGCCTCCGCCAAACGCCTTCTTCTTTCCCGCCAAGCGGCTACATCAGGTCGATGAGACCACCCGCCAACCATCCCGCCATCCTCCAGCCGCGCATCGGCGTGCTGCTCATCAACCTCGGCACGCCCGACGCCGCCGACACGCGGGCGGTGCGGCGTTACCTTGCCGAGTTCCTGTCGGATCGGCGCGTGGTGGAGCTGCCGCGCATCCTGTGGCAGCCGATCCTGCGGGGGGCGGTGCTGACGACGCGGCCGCGCAAGTCGGCGCATGCCTATGGGCAGGTGTGGACGGACGCCGGATCGCCGCTCGCCGCGATCACCAAGCGGCAGTGCGAGGCGTTGCAGGGCGCGTTCGGGGCGGGGGTGAGCGTCGACTGGGCGATGCGCTATGGGCGGCCGTCGATCCCGGAGCGGCTCGCGGCGCTGAAGGCGCAAGGGTGCGAGCGCATCCTGCTGGCGCCGCTCTACCCGCAATATTGCGCGGCGACGACCGCGACCGCGAACGATAAGGCGTTCGCCGCGCTGGCCGGCATGCGCTGGCAGCCGGCGATCCGGACGTTGCCGCCGTATCACGACGATTCGGGCTATATCGCCGCGCTTAAGGACAGCGTCGAGCAAGGCCTCGCGTCGCTGCCGTTCGCCCCCGACGCGGTGGTGGCGAGCTTCCACGGGATGCCCCGGCGGACGCTCCAGCTGGGCGACCCCTATCATTGCCATTGCCAGAAGACCGCGCGGCTACTGTCGGCGGCGCTCGGGCGCGAGCTGGTGGTCGCGTTCCAATCGCGGTTCGGCCCCGCCAAGTGGCTCGGCCCCGCGACCGACGAGACGCTGGCGCGGCTGGCGGGCGAGGGCGCGCGCCGGGTCGCGATCCTGGCGCCGGGCTTTTCGGCCGATTGCCTGGAGACGCTGGAGGAGCTGTCGATCCGGGGGCGCGAGACGTTCGTGGCGGCCGGCGGCACCGACTTCGCCTATCTGCCCTGCCTCAACGACTCGGCCCCGGGGATCGCGATGTTGCGGGCGATGCTCGCGCGGGAACTTGAAGGGTGGGTGGACGCTGCTAGCCTCGCCTGAAGCAGGAGAGGACACCATGGCGAGAGTGGCGATCGTGACAGGTGGTACGCGCGGGATCGGCGAGGCGATCAGCGCGATGCTGCGCGACGAGGGGATGCAGGTGGTGGCGACCTATGCCGGCAATGCCGCGCGGGCGGACGAGTTCACCCGGCGCACGGGCATCCGCTCCTATCGATGGGACGTGGCGGACTTCGACGCCTGCCAGTCCGGTTGCGCGCAGGTGGCCGACGAGATCGGGCCGGTCGACGTGGTGGTCAACAACGCCGGCATCACCCGCGACACGACCATCCTCAAGATGACCTCCCAGCAGTGGAAAGAGGTCATCGACACGAATCTGGGCGGCTGCTTCAACATGGCCAAGGCGGTGTTCCCAGGCATGCGCGAGCGCGGCTGGGGGCGGATCGTCAACATCGGCTCGATCAACGGCCAGGCGGGGCAGTACGGCCAGGTCAACTACGCCGCCGCCAAGAGCGGCATCCACGGCTTCACCAAGGCGCTGGCGCAGGAGGGCGCCAAATTCGGCGTGACCGTGAACGCGATCGCGCCCGGCTATATCGACACCGACATGGTCGCCGCCGTGCCGGGCGACGTGCTGGACAAGATCGTCGCGCGCATCCCGGTGGGGCGGCTGGGCGCCGCGCACGAGATCGCGCGCGGCGTCGCCTTCCTGGCGAGCGAGGCGGCGGGGTTCGTGACGGGGTCGACGCTGAGCATCAACGGGGGGCAGCATATGTATTAGTCGAGGCGAAGGCGCGGCCACGCCCGCGCCGGTGCGCGAGGCGAAGCCAGGCGCACCGGCGCCCGGCTCGGCCGGCGGGTTGGCGGCGCAAGCCGACAAGCCCGTCCGACGTCAGGACGCGGCTCCGCCGCGACCCTTTCCCTGCTGGACTCTTCATCCATGTTGGATCAGCTAACACGCCAACACGGGGGTGTAGCGATATGAGATCAGGCAAACAGCTGGTGTTGCTTGCGGCCATGGCTCTTGCTGGCGCGGTCCCGGCGAACGGCCAGTCGCTCTCGCCCGATCAGATCAGCACGATCGATCAGGCGGCCGCGAAAGCACTCGCCGATACCGGGGTTCCCGCCGCGTCGATCGCGATCGTCCGGGATGGCGCGATCGTCTACACCAAGGCCTATGGGTTCCAGCGTGCCGGCGAGCCAGCGCGCACCGATGCGCGCTATTCGATCGCATCGGTCGGCAAGCAACTGACGGCCGCGGCGGTCCTGATCCTGGTCGACGAGGGCAAGCTGTCGCTCGACGACAAGGTGGCCAAATACCTCCCCGATCTGACCAGGGCGAACGATGTCACCATCCGCCAGCTCCTGAGCCATACGTCAGGCTATCGCGATTATTGGCCGCAGGACTATCTGTTCGATGACATGACGCGGCCCACCACGCCGACGACGACGCTGGATCGCTGGGCGAAAGCGCCCCTGGATTTCGAACCCGGCACCCAATGGCAATATTCCAATACGGGCTATGTCGTGGCCGGGCGCATCGTCGAGCTGGTGTCCGGCCAATCGCTGGCGACCTTCCTCAAGGATCATGTCTTCACCCGGACGGGCATGCATCCGGTCGCGAGCGACAGCGAGCTCACCCGCGCCGATCCGGCGGGATATGGCAGGGACGGGCTGGGGCCGGTGCATGCCATCGACCAGCATGGCACTGGCTGGGGCTTCGCCGCCGGCCAGTTCGCGATGACCGCCGCCGATCTCGCCCGGTGGGACATCTCCGTCATCAAGCAAAGCGTCATGTCGCGAGCAGCCTATGCCGCGCAGCAGCATGAGGTGGTGCTCGCGAACGGGGTCGGCACCGGCTATGGTCTTGGAGTGTTCGTGAGCGAGGTCAACGGCCATCGCCTGATCCAGCACAATGGGGGCGACGAAGGCTTTTATACCGAGAACCGCATCTTCCCCGACGATGGCACGGCGATCGTCGTCGCGATCAACGGCGATTTCGGCAACGCACACTTCACCATCGCCGACGCGATCCAGGGTCTGCTGTTCGCGGACAGCAGCGGTGTCGCCCGGGCGCGGGCGCTGTATGCGATGATCAGCGGCGGTCGGCTTGATCGTGCCCAGCTGACGGCGAACGGTGCCTATTACCTCTCGCCATTGAAGCTCGCGGAGTATCGGGCCGGCCTGGCACCATTGGGCAACCCGAAAACGGTGGTGCAGACGCAATCGGGCCTTCGCGGCGGGTTCACCAGCGAGCGGTTCGTGTTCGACTTCGGCAGCCGCAAGCTACTCGTCACCATCCGCGCCGAGCCTGGCTCGAACGGCCGCATCGAAGAGTTCATGGCCGCGCCGATCAGCTGACGACGGCGCTACATCCTGAAGCAGGAGGACACGGCATGGGGCCAGCGCCTACGCGCGCCGGCCCCATGCCCCCCGATACGCTACGCGGGGAACTCGTTCGCTCTCGCGAAAGCTGGAAATTGGGAGCGCCGAAGCCGCGTCGTCGGACGGGTTCGGCGTCACCTGCGTCCGCGACGCACTGGCGCGGGCGGGGCCGCGTCTGCGGCTAGCGGTAGCACCGCCCCCGATCGGCGGACGTGGCCGAGCCGTCGCGCTCGATCGCGCGGCCGGCGAGC
>NZ_CAHJWX010000071.1 GCF_903643065.1 Sphingomonas bacterium
GTTGCGCCTGCGCGCGGTCGCCACCTCGCTCGCCAGCGCCGATCGCGCGGCGGCGCTGGGCATCGCGGTGCTCGACTTCGCCGACACGGCGGCGGTGGACCTGACGATCGACGGCGCCGACGAGATCGACGGCGCGCTCGTCGCGGTGAAGGGCGCGGGCGGCGCGATGCTGCGTGAAAAGGCGGTGGCGACCGCGTCGGCGCGCATGGTGGTGATCGCCGACGGCGCCAAGCGGGTCGAGCGACTCGGCGCCGCAAAGCTGCCCGTCGAGGTGCTGCCGTTCGCGCGCGCTTTCGTCTGGAGGCGGCTGGGCGCGCTGTGCGAGCGGGTCGAGGCGCGCGGCGGCGGCGGCTACCGTACCGACAACGGCAATCTTGTCGCCGATCTGCGCGGCTGGGACGCGAGCGACCCCGCCCGCCTCGCTGCGGCGCTGCAGGCGATCCCCGGCGTGGTGGGCCACGGGCTGTTCCTGACGGAGGTCGCGGCCGCCTACATCGCGATCGACGGGGTCGTGACGAGGCTGGAACGAGGCGAACGGAACCGCTAGGGCGCAACCAGCACGGGTCGCCTGCGTTCGGGGGGCTCATTATCGCGAGACTGGTCATGGCCGACGCCGAAGCCACCATCCTTCCCCCCGACGTGCACGAGGACGGCAGCGCCGAGCGCCTTCAGATCGACACCATCCGCACGCTATCGATGGACGCGGTGCAGAAGGCGAATTCCGGCCATCCCGGCACGCCCATGGCGCTGGCCCCGGTCGGTCACACGATCTGGACCAGGTTCCTGCGCTATGATCCGTCGCGGCCCGATTGGCCCAATCGCGACCGCTTCGTGCTGTCGGTCGGCCATGCCTCCATGCTGCTCTATGCGCTCATCCACCTCGCCGGGATTGAGGAGATCGGCGCGGACGGCGAGAAGACGGGCAAGGAGGCGGTGTCGCTCGATGACATCCGCCAGTTCCGCCAGCTCTCGTCCAAGACGCCCGGCCACCCCGAATATCGTCACACCACCGGGGTCGAGACCACCACCGGGCCGCTGGGCGCCGGGTGCAGCAACTCGGTCGGCATGGCGATCGCCGAGCGCTGGCTGGCGGCGCGCTACAACAAGCCGGGGCTGACCCTGTTTGATCACGACGTCTACACGTTGTGCGGCGACGGCGACATGATGGAAGGCGTCACCAGCGAGGCGGCGTCGCTTGCCGGGCATCTTAAGCTGTCGAATTTGTGCTGGATCTATGACAGCAACACCATTTCGATCGAGGGCCATACCTCGCTGGCGTTCATCGAGGACACGGGCAAGCGGTTCGAGGGCTATGGATGGCAGGTCATCCATGTCGACGACGCCAACGACACCGCCGCGCTCGCCGCCGCGCTCGACACGTTCCGCGCGACGGACGACCGCCCGACCTTCATCGTCGTCAAGTCGGTGATCGGCTGGGGCAGCCCCAAGGCCAATACCGAGAAGGCGCATGGCGAGGCGCTGGGCGAGGAAGCCGTCGCCAAGACCAAGGAGGCCTATGGCTGGCCGGCGGACAAGCAATTCTACATCCCCGACGGCGTCAAGGACGCGGTCGGCGGCGCGATCGCCGGGCGCGGGCAGCCACTGCGCGAGGCGTGGGAGGCGACGCTCGCGCGCTATCGGACCGAGCAGCCGGACCTCGCCGCCGAGCTGGAGCTGATGTTGGCGGATCGGCTGCCCGAGGGGTGGATCGACGCGCTGCCGGTGTTCGAGCCGGACGAGAAGGGCATCGCGTCGCGCGACTCGGGCGGAAAGGTGCTCAACGCGCTCGCCAAGAAGATCCCCTGGCTGATCGGCGGCTCGGCCGACCTGTCGCCGTCGACCAAGACTGACATCAAGGGCGCGGACAGTTTCGAGGCGTCGAACTACGGCGGCCGCAATTTCCACTTCGGGGTGCGCGAGCACGGGATGGGTGGCGTGGTCAACGGCATGGCGCTGTCGCACGTGCGGTCCTATGGTTCGACCTTCCTCGTCTTCCTCGACTACATGCGTGCGCCGGTGCGGCTGTCGGCGATCATGGAGATCGGCTCGATCTGGGTCTACACGCATGACTCGATCGGGGTCGGCGAGGACGGGCCGACGCACCAGCCGATCGAGCATCTCGCCACGCTGCGCGCGGTGCCCGGGCTCGACACGATCCGGCCGGGCGACGCCAACGAGGTCAGCTGGGCGTGGCGCGCGGCGCTGGAGGCGGGCGACCATCCCACCGCGCTGATCCTGTCGCGCCAGGCGCTGCCGACGCTGGATCGCGGCAAATACGCGTCCGCCGAGGGCGTGCTCAAGGGTGCCTATGTGCTCGCCGACAGCGACGAGCCGGAGATCATCCTGATCGCCACGGGCAGCGAGCTGTCGCTGGCGGTCAAGGCGCATGAGCAGCTCAAGGCGGACGGCAAGCGCAGCCGCGTGGTCTCGATGCCGAGCTGGTATCGTTTCGAAAAGCAGGACCGGGCATACCGCGACTCGGTATTGCCGCCCGCGTGCAAGGCGCGGCTGGCGATCGAGATGGCGGGCGAGATGGGCTGGGACCGCTATGTCGGCAGCCACGGCGACACGATCACCATGTCCACCTTCGGCGCCTCGGCCCCGCTCGCCAAGCTGGCGGACAAATACGGCTTCACGCCCGACCAGGTGACCGACAAGGCGAAGACGCTGATCGCCGAAGCCGAATCGACGGACAAGGAGTGACCATGAGCAAGCTGCAGGACCTCTCCGCCGCCGGCACCGCCGTCTGGCTCGACTTCGTTGACCGCAAGTTCCTCGCGAGCGGCGGGCTCAAGAAGTTGGCCGACGAGGATGGCCTGACCGGCGTCACCTCCAACCCGACCATCTTCGAGAAAGCGATGGGTCACGGCGACGCCTATGACGAGAGCCTCGCCCGTTTCGACAGGGACAATCCGGACAAGCCGACGATCGATCGCTACGAGGCACAGGCGGTGGAGGACATCCGCGCCGCCGCCGACATCCTGCGCCCCGTCTATGATCGGCTGGATGCGCGTGACGGCTATGTCAGCCTGGAGGTCCGTCCGACCATCGCCGACGATACCGACGCGACGATCGCGGAGGCGCAGAAGCTGTGGCGCGCGGTGGACAAGCCCAATTTGATGATCAAGATCCCCGGCACCGACGCCGGCGCACCCGCGATCAGCGCGACGATCGCGGCGGGGATCAACGTCAACGTGACGCTGCTCTTCTCGCTCGCCGCCTATCAGAAGGTGGCGCAGGCCTATGCGACCGGGCTGGAGGAGCGGGTGCGGCAGGGGCAGCCGATCGACAAGATCGCGTCGGTCGCGTCGTTCTTCGTTAGCCGCATCGATGGTAAGATCGACAAGAAAATCGACGCGCTCGGCACGGACGAGGCCAAGGCGTTGCGCGGCGCCGTGGCGATCGCCAACGCCAAGGCCGCCTATGCCTGGTTCCAGGAGTTCAGCGCGTCCGAGCGCTGGCAGGCGCTCGTCGCGAAGGGCGCGCGTCCGCAGCGCCTGCTCTGGGCGTCGACCGGCGTGAAGGACAAGGCCTATGCGAAGACGCTGTACGTCGACTCGCTAATTGGGCCGGACACCGTCAACACGATGCCGCCCGAGACGATGGACGCGTTCCGCGACACGGGCACGGTGGCGCCGACGCTGACGCAGGACGTCGACGGCGCGCACCACGTGTTGGCGCAGGCGGAGCGGCTCGGGCTCGATCTGGGCGAGGTCACCGACACGCTGGTGGAGGAGGGCGTGATGTCCTTCGCCAAGTCGTTCGAGGACCTGCTGGGCGCGATCGCGAAGAAGCAGCCGGCACACGCGGAATAAGACGTCACGTCATGCTGAACTCGTTTCAGCATCCACGCGCGACGATGCATCGGCGATGGCGCGCATCGACCCTGAAACAGGCTCAGGGTGACGACGGTATGGAACGGCTCACGGAGGTTGCATGAAACTGGCGATGATCGGCCTTGGCCGGATGGGCGGCAACATCAGCCGCCGGCTGATGCGCGGCGGGCACCAGATGGTGGTGTGGGACCGTGACGCGAAGACGGTGGACATGCTCGCCGGCGAGGGCGCGCAGGCCGCGTCGTCACTGGACGACGCGCGCGGCAAGCTGGACAGCCCTGCCATCTGGTGGGTGATGCTGCCCGCCGGCGATCCCACCGAGCAGACGGTGCAGCACATCGCCGAGCACGGCCAGGCCGGCGACATCATCATCGACGGCGGCAACAGCTTCTACAAGGACGACATCCGCCGCGCCAAGGCGCTGGCCGACAAGGGCATCCACTATATCGATGTCGGCACATCCGGCGGCGTGTGGGGGCTGGAGCGCGGCTATTGCATGATGATCGGCGGCGACAAGGCGTCGGTGGACCTGCTCGACCCCGTGTTCAGCTGCCTGGCCCCCGGCACCGGCACCATCCCGCGCACGCCGGACCGGATGGCCAACGAGGGCGAGGACCCGCGCGCCGAACAAGGCTATATCCATGCCGGCCCGGCGGGCGCGGGCCATTTCGTCAAGATGGTGCATAACGGCATCGAATATGGGCTGATGCAGGCCTATGCCGAGGGTTTCGACGTGCTCAAGGGCAAGAAGTCGGAGAAGCTGCCGGAGGACGAGCGCTACGACCTCAATCTCACCGACATCGCCGAGGTGTGGCGGCGCGGCTCGGTGATCTCGTCCTGGCTGCTCGATCTGACCGCGTCCGCGCTCGCCAAGGACATGAACCTCGCCTCCTTCTCCGGCCGGGTCGCGGACTCCGGCGAGGGGCATTGGACGATCGAGGCGGCGATGGAAGAGGCGGTGCCCGTCAACGTGCTCGCGACCGCGCTGTTCAACCGCTATCGCAGCCGCCAGGACCATACGTTCGCCGATCAGGTGCTGTCCGCGATGCGCTTCGGCTTCGGCGGGCACGTCGAGATGCCGCAGTGACCTTTTCCGTTCGTCCCGAGCGAAGTCGAAGGGCAGGGCAGGGCGAGGCAGTCCGATGAATCCGATCAAGCTCGTCGTGTCCGACGTTGACGGCACGCTGGTCGACAAGGAGAAGCGCCTCGCGCCCGCCACCGCCGATGCGGTGGCGCGGCTGCGGGGGGCAGGCTGCGCGTTCACCATCATCTCCGCCCGGCCCGTTTCCGGCATGCGTCCGCTCGCCGACACGCTGGCGATCGATCACCCGATGGGCGCGTTCAACGGCGGGATCGTCTGGACGCGCGCGGGGGGCGTCAGCGAGCATCACGTCGTCGACCCGGCGGTCGCGCGCGGAGTGTTCGAGTGCGTGGGCGACCTCGCGGTCGATCGCTGGGTGTTCGCCGACGATCGCTGGTACAGTTCGACCGACCGGGGCGTCCATGTCGAGCATGAGCGCGTCGCGTCGAACAGCCGGGAGGAGGTTCGCGCCGACTTCGGCGAGTTCCTCGATCGCGCCGACAAGATCACCTTCGTGTCCGATACGCCCGCGGTGCTCGCCGAGCTGCACGCGCGGATCGACGCGCGGTTCGCCGGCCAGGCCACCGTCGGGCAGAGCCAGACCTATTATCTCGACATCACCGCGCTGGAAGCCAACAAGGGCGCCGGCATCGTCGCGCTGGCGGCGGCGATCGGCGTCGGGCTCGACGCGACCGCCGCGATCGGGGACCAGAACAACGACCTGCCGATGCTCGGCCTCGCCGGCTATTCGGTCGGGATGGGCAACGCGCCCGCCAACGTCCAGGCCGCCGCCGACGCTGTGACCGCCGCCAACGACGCCGATGGCGTCGCGCACGCCATCGACGCCTTCATCCTCCCTCGCATCGGAGTCCCAACGTGAAAAAGCTTGTCGCCTTCGATCTCGACAACACGCTCGCCGCCTCCAAGCAGCCGCTGGAACCGTTCATGAGCGAGGCGCTCGCCGACCTGCTCGGCGTCGCTGACGTGGCGGTCATCTCCGGCGGCGACTGGCCGCAGTTCGAGAAGCAGGTCGCCAGCCGCCTGCCCGCGCGCGCGAACCTCGACCGGCTGTGGCTGATGCCGACCACCGGCACCAAGCTGTACACGCATCACGAGGGCAACTGGTCGCCGGTCTATGCCGAGCTGTTCGACGACGCGACCAAGCAGAAGATCAAGGACGCGTTCACCGCCTCGCTCGACGCGACCGGCTTCAAGCCGGAACAGACCTGGGGCGAGCTGGTCGAGGATCGCGGCTCGCAGATTACCTTTTCCGCGCTGGGGCAGCAGGCGCCGCTGGACGCCAAGGAGAAATGGGATCCCGATTTCGCCAAGCGCGCGGTGATCCAGGTCGACCTGCGGCAGCGGCTGCCGGGGATGTCGATCAACATGGGCGGCGCCACCTCGATCGACATCACGCGCGAGGGCGTCGACAAGGCCTATGGCCTGCGCAAGCTCGCCGACCATTCAAAGTTCGCGCTCGACGAGTTCCTGTTCATGGGCGACGCGATCTTTCCGGGCGGCAACGATTACCCGGCCAAGACGATGGGGCTGGACACGGTCAAGGTCCGCGATCCGCACGAGACCGCCTCCGTCATCGCCGGCATCGTCGCCTGGGCGAAGTGAGCCGAAGCTAAGCCCTCCCCGGCACGGGGAGGGGCCGATAAGCCGAGAAGGTGATGATCTAGGGTTAAGATGACCTGGTATTCGGAAAATCGATGGTCTTGGAGCCCGGCTTGACTCTGTTCATTGCGGCGTCATGTTTTTGTCAGCTTGGCTCGGAAAGTCGGGCGAGTCGGATGGGGAGAACACATGAAGGTATCGATGGCCCTCGCGGGAGCGCTGCTCGGCACGTCCGTTGCCCAAGGTCAGACCGTCACCCCTCCTATCGCTCAACCTGCTCCAGCGGCATCGTCGACCTCCACCGCTGCACCTTTGATGGCTGGACAGACCGACACGATGTTGCAGACTGGAGCCCGAGTACCACTGAAGCTGACCGAAGTTCTCACGACCAATCGTAAGGCGTTGCGAGTTGGACAGCATTTCAATTTGGAGACGACCGAGCCGCTGATGGTCGCAAATCAGGTCGTCATTCCAGCTGGGACGCCGGCCGTGGGTGAGATCACGGATGTCAAAAACAAAGGGATGTGGGGGAAAAGTGGGCGCTTCGTCGCCCAGCTACTTTACCTTACTTATGGCGGACGGCAAGTTCGTCTCACCGGGAGCTTCGATGATAAAGGTCACTCCGGCGGCGTCGCAGCCGGAGCTGTTTCGGCGCTGGCGTTCTTGCCCGCTGGCTTCTTCATGACCGGTCATTCCGCAGAGATGCCGATCGGCGCGCCTGTGACTGGCTTCATTGGCGAGGACGTACCGGTGGCTTTCGCTGCGACGCCGGTCGCGCCGCTTACGGTCCCAGGTGGCGCTCCAATCATCGTGCCAGCTGCGGCACACTGACAAGTCGGCGGGTGCGCGCACTAGATAAGCGCATCCGCCGCCATTTGGCAGACGGTCGTGGGGCGGGTTAATCCGGTGATGCCAGGGAATTGTGAAACTCCCTCGTGTTCACGCGCGTCGCGCGAGCCACCTCCTCGTTCAGGAAGGATTTTCGTTGCCTCGCCCTGCCGGGCGCGCGACGGGCAAGGCGCTAACTAGGAGCCCGCCCATGCGCCGTCGCACCTTCCTCGCCGCCCTGCCCGCCGCCGTCGCCGCGCCCGCCCTC
>NZ_CAHJWX010000072.1 GCF_903643065.1 Sphingomonas bacterium
CTGAACGGCGGCCATGCGCTCGCGCAGCGCGCCCGGCGCCTGGCCGGTGAGCACGCCGACCCGCGCGACGGCGGCGTCGAACTGTTGTTGCAGCTGCGGCACCTGCGCGGCGGTCTGCGCGCGTTGGGCGCGGGCCTGTTCGGCGTCCAGCGAGGAAACGAGCCCCGCCTGGACGCGAAAGCCCGCGATCTGGAGATTGTCGTCCTGGATGCGCAAGGACGCGACCGCGTTGGCGATCTGTTCCTGAAGGTTGCGCGCGAGGATGTAATTCTGCGCGGTCTCGCTCGTCACCGTGACCAGCACGCTGGCATAGTCGAAGCGCGCCGCGTCCTGTTCGGCGCGCGTCGCCTCCACCGTGCGCCGGATCTCGCCGAACAGCCCGACCTGATATTGCGCGTCGAGCCCGAGGCTGAAGCTGTCGCCGGCCTGGCGGCTGATGCTGGTGACGGTGCCGTCGGCCAGCGTCAGGTTGGACGAGCCGCCGATGACGTTGAACGACCGGTTGTACCCGGCCGAGCCGGTCAGCGTCGGATACAGCGACGCGCGGCTCTGGATCAGCGCCTCGCGCGCCTGGCGCAGCCGGCCGACCGCCTGCGCCAGATCGGTGTTGGCCGTGCGCGCGCGCTCGACCAGCTCGGTCAGCAGCGGGTCGTCGAACCGCGTCCAATAGCGGGTCAGGTCCTCCCGCGCCTGCCCCGCCGCGACCGAGTAACTGGCGGGAACGCCGAGATCGGCCGGGGTCGCGGGATGGTAATCCGGGCCGACGGTGCAGGCGGCGAGCGCGAGCGGCAGGAGGACGGCAAGGCGGCGCATCGGTATCGCATGTGGCCAGCGCATCCGACGCTGTCGAGCGCCAATATGTCGCAACTTGTCGTGGGAGCAGTTCACCCTCACCCTTTCGTCTCCCTCTCCGGATGGGAGAGGGAAACAGGCGCGTCAGCACCAGAGGGTGAGGGTGACCTGCCGTTATTCCAGTTCCAGGATCACCTGGTCCACCGCGAGGCTATCGCCCGCCTTTGCCTCGATCGCCTTGACCACGCCCGCTTTCCCGGCGCGCAGGATGTTCTCCATCTTCATCGCCTCCACCACCGCGAGCGGCTGGCCGGCCTCGACCCGGTCGCCCTGCGCGGCGTCGAGGCGGACGAGCAGGCCGGGCATGGGGGCGAGCAGGAAGCGGCTGAGATCGGGCGGCACCTTCTCCAGCAGGTGCCGGGCATAGGGCGCGGCATGCGCCGGCAACACGCGCGCGACATGGCTGGCGCCACGCGTCGTCAGGCGGAAGCCGGTGCGGGTACGCTGGAGCTGGACGGCGAGCGGCGCGCCGTCGACCTCCGCCTCGACCAGCGCGTCGCCGGGGGTGTAGGCCATGGCGAGATCCAGCTCGTCGCCGTCGACGACGATCGTGTCGGGGGCGAGCAGCACCTGATGATCGGCGCCATTCAGGCGCACCACCCACTCGCCGGGCGGCTGGAGCCGCTGGCCCAGCTGCCCGTCGACGCGCCGCGCGCGATCGGCCTGCGCGGTCGCGGCAAAGGCGGCGATCGCGGCGAGGCTGCGGATCAGCGCGGGCGCGGCGGGCGCGCCGGTGAAGCCGTCCGGATATTCCTCCGCGATGAACCCCGTCGTCAGCCGGCCCTCGCGAAAGCGCGGGTGCTGCATCAGCGCCGACAGGAAATCGACGTTGTTGCCGACCCCGGCGATCCGGAACCGGTCGAGCGCCGCCACCTGCGCATCGATCGCGGCCTCGCGCGTCGGCGCCCAGGTGATCAGCTTGGCGATCATCGGATCGTAGAAGATCGACACCTCGCCCCCTTCGACGACGCCGTCGTCGACGCGGGTGTAAGGGCCATGTCCCTCGACTTCGCTCGGGACGAACGGAGCTGGCGCGGCCCCCTCCCCGTTTGTGCCGAGCGCAGTCGAGGCACCTGCCCCGATGCTGCGATATGGCGTACCAACGCTCTCCGGCGGCGCATACCGCACCAGCCGCCCGGTGCTCGGCAGGAACCCGCGATACGGGTCCTCGGCATAGACCCGGTTCTCGATCGCCCAGCCATCGAGCCGCACGTCGTCCTGCGTCAGGCCGAGCGGCTCGCCGGCGGCGACGCGGATCATCTGCTCGACCAGATCGAGGCCGGTGATCGCTTCGGTCACCGGATGCTCGACCTGGAGCCGGGTGTTCATTTCGAGGAAGTAGAAGCCCTGCCCCGTCGGGTCCGCGCCCGAGACGATCAGCTCCACCGTGCCGGCGCTGTGATAGCCGACCGCCTTGGCGAGTGCCACCGCCTGCTCGCCCATCGCCCGGCGCATCGCGGGCGTGACGAAGGGCGACGGCGCCTCCTCCACCACCTTCTGGTGGCGGCGCTGAATCGAGCATTCGCGCTCGCCCAGGTACAGCGTGGTGCCGTGCTGGTCGCCCAGCACCTGGATCTCGATGTGGCGGGGCGATTCGATGAACTTCTCGATGAACACGCGGTCGTCGCCGAAGCTCGCCAGCCCCTCGCGCTTGGTCGCCTCGAACCCCTCGCGCACGTCCTGCTCGGACCAGGCGAGCCGCATGCCCTTACCGCCGCCGCCCGCGGACGCCTTCATCATCACCGGATAGCCGATCTCGCCCGCGATCCGCACCGCCTCGTCGGTATCGGCGATCTCGCCCAGATAGCCGGGCACGACGTTGACGCGGGCGGCCTTGGCGAGCTTCTTCGATTCGATCTTGTCCCCCATCGCCGCGATCGCGTTCGGCGGCGGGCCGATGAACGCGATGCCCGCGTCGGCGCAGGCGCGCGCGAAGGACTCGCGCTCGGACAGGAAGCCGTAACCGGGGTGGATCGCGTCGGCGCCGGTCTCGCGCGCTGCGAGCAGGATCAGCTCCGCCTTGAGATAGCTCTCCGCCGCCGGCGCCGGCCCGAGCCGCACGCTTTCGTCGGCGAGGAGCACATGCGGCGCGCGCGCGTCGGCGTCGGAATAGACCGCGACGGTGGCGATTCCCATCCGCTTGGCGGTGCGCATCACCCGACACGCGATCTCGCCACGGTTGGCGACCAGGATTTTGCTGAACATCAGTGCCCGCTTTCGTCAGTAAACTCGGCTAAGCTTGGCCCCGCTTTACCGTTTCTGGGCACGACCATGCCAGGATTTCCCAAGAACATGCGGTCGAGACCGGCTTCCATGTTGCCCAACAATCGCTTCAGATCATCGTCTGCGTTCTGAGGCAAAACTCTTATTATCGAGGTGATCGCTGCATCGAAGTAAGCGGTTGCGGCATCTGTCGCTGTCAGACCGGAGCGACGTAGCCGTTCGAGAAAGAACGGCCCAATATCTGATTTGTGCGCGGCCGTGGCGAACGCTCCTACAGCCTCTCCGCCGTCCTCTCGCCCAAGGTGAAGGAGCATCTGCTGCTCAATGTGACGTAGTACCTTCAAGCGGAAGGAGCGCGCGCGGAGGAACTCAAACATCGGAGCTTCGCATCGGCTCCTCGCCCGCCAGCGCGCACAGGCTCAGCTTCGCGAACAACGCCGCGTCGGCGCTGTCGCCGGCGTTTCTGGTGGTGAGCAGCTTATCTCCGGTAAAGATCGAGTTCGCGCCCGTCATCAGGCCGCCTTTGCCGCCGGCGCTCCCCGGAGCAAGCCTTCCGTGCTCAGGTCCTCGTCCACGTCCACGTCCGGCCAGTGGATGCCAAAGCCGGCCCCCGCCTTCTCCCAACGCGAGCGCTGCGTCGGCGTGGCGTGAATCAGGCGGGGAAACCACACGAGCGGGGCGGAGATGCTACGCCCGTCCATTAGGTCGACGGTCAGGCTGTGCTCGTCGCATCGCACATCGAGCACACGCTCATCGGTCATTCGGGCCAAAAAACTCATGCCACGCCTCCAAACATCGTGCGGTGCTCGTCGATCATGGCGACGATGCCACCGATCTCGTGCGCGCGAAAGCCACGGCTCTTCGCCACATTGAGGCTCTCCAGCCACAACTTGATCGTGGCCTCGCCGCGATCGACATGAATGTGTGGCGGCTCGTTCGGCTCGTGGCTGTAGAAGTAAGCGGAAAGCGCCGATCCGCAGGACTGTCGGCACTATTCCGCCGCCACCCGCATCGGCTCCTCCCCCGCCATCGCCCGCAATCCCAGCTTCGCGAACAGCGCCGCGTCGGCGCTGTCGCCGGCGTTGCCGGTGGTGAGGAGCTTGTCGCCGGTGAAGATCGAGTTGGCGCCCGCCAGGAAGCACAGCGCCTGCGTCGCCTCGCCCATGCTCTCGCGACCTGCCGACAGGCGCACCATGCTCAGCGGGCAGCAGATGCGCGCGGCGGCGACGACGCGGGCGAACTCAATGTCGTCCAGCCGGCCCATCGGCGTGTCCGCCAGCATGTCGCCCAGCGGCGTGCCCCGGATCGGCACCAGCGCGTTGACCGTCACGCTCTCCGGGTGGCGCGGCAGGGTGGCGAGCGCGTGGACGAAGCCGATCCGATCCTCGCGCGTCTCGCCCATCCCGACGATGCCGCCGCAGCACACGCTCACGCCCGCGTCGCGGACGTGCGCGAGCGTGTCGAGCCGGTCCTGGTACGTTCGCGTCGACGTGACCCGCTCGTAGAACTCCGGCGAGCTGTCGAGATTGTGGTTGTAATAATCGAGCCCCGCCTCGCCCAGCGCGCGCGCTTGCGCCGCGTCGAGCATGCCCAGCGTCATGCACGTCTCCAGCCCCATCGCCTTCACCCCGGCGATCATCGCGGCGATCTTGGGGATGTCGCGGTCCTTCGGCGAGCGCCACGCGGCGCCCATGCAGAAACGCTGCGAGCCGGCGTCCTTGGCCTGCGCGGCCGCTTGGAGCACCGCCTGCACGTCCATCAGCCTGGTGGCCTTGAGCCCGGTGCCGTGGTGCGCGGACTGCGAGCAGTAACCGCAATCCTCCGGGCAGCCGCCGGTCTTGATCGACAGCAGCGTGCAGAGCTGCACCTCGTCGGGCGCGTGGTGCGCGCGGTGGACGCTGGCGGCGCGGAACAGGAGGTCGGTGAAGGGAAGGTCGAACAGCGCGCGGACCTCGGCGCGGGTCCAGTCGGTCCTGCTCCCCTCCCCTTCAGCGGAGAGGCCTGCGATCTGGCTGCGGCGCTCGTAACCAGCGCCCCACCCCAACCCCTCCCCCGAAGGGGAGAGGCTTTCCTTCATCAGCAGGTCGGTCATGCGGCTTCCTCTTGCGGCGCCATGTTGTGGCCGAGCAGGCGCAGCACCTCCTCCGCCGCCTGGATCAGGTTGGTGCCGGGACCGAAGATCGCCTGCACGCCCGCGTCGCGTAGCGCTTGATAATCCTGCGCGGGGATGACGCCGCCGCAGATCACCTTGATGTCGGCGCGCCCCGCCTCGCGCAGATGGCCGATCAGTTCGGGGATCAGCGTCTTGTGCCCCGCCGCGAGGCTCGACGCGCCGACCACGTCCACATCCTTCTCCAGCGCCAGCCTCGCCGCCTCGGCGGGCGTCTGGAACAGCGGGCCGGGCACGATCTCGAATCCCAGGTCGCCGAACATGCTCGACACCAGATTGGCGCCCCGATCGTGCCCGTCCTGCCCCATCTTGGCGACCAGCATCCGGGGTTTGCGGCCCAGCCGGCGCTCGGTGGAGGCGACGCCGTCCTCCAGCCGCGTCCAGCGCGCGTCGCCTTCATAGGCGCCGCCATAGATGCCGCTGACCGGCGTCGGCTGCGTCCCATAGCGTCCGAACACGTCTTCCATCGCACCGCTGATCTCGCCCAGCGTGGCGCGGGCGCGGGCGGCGGCGACGGCGAGGGCGAGGAGATTGGTTTGCGGTCCTCCCCGGGACGGGGAGGTGGCGACCGCGTCAGCGGCTGACGGAGGGGGTCCGGCATCGAACGCACCGCCCGGGATTGAGCCCCCTCCACCACCGGGCTGCGCCCGGCGGTCCCCCTCCCCGTCCCGGGGAGGATTTGCCCGCGCCCCCTCGCGCAGCGCGTCCAGCGCCGCCCGGCACGCCGCCTCGTCGCGGCTGGCCTTGACCGAAGCGATCCGGCGCACCTGCGCCTCGCGCACCGCGTGATTGTCGATGTCGAGCGTCTCGATCGGGTCCTCGCCTTCCTTGCGGTAGCGGTTGACGCCGACGATCACGTCCTCCGCCCGGTCGACGCGCGCCTGGCGCGCGGCGGCGGCCTCCTCGATCATCGCCTTGGGCCAGCCGGCGGCGACCGCCTTGGCCATGCCGCCCTCCGCCTGCACCCGCTCGATGATCGCCCAGGCGCCATCGACCAGGCTCTGCGTCAGGCTCTCGACATAATAGCTGCCGCCGAGCGGATCGACGACGTTGCACATGCCGGTCTCCTCCTGGAGCACTAGCTGGGTGTTGCGCGCGATGCGCGCGGAGAAGTCGGTGGGCAACGCGATCGCCTCGTCCAGCGCGTTGGTGTGGAGCGATTGCGTGCCGCCCAGCATCGCCGCCATCGCCTCGATCGTGGTGCGCATGACGTTGTTGTACGGGTCCTGCTCGGTCAGCGACACGCCGCTGGTCTGGCAGTGGGTGCGCAGCATCTTGGAGCGCTCGTCGTGCGCGCCCAGCTGCGTCATCGCGCGATGCCACAGCACCCGCGCCGCGCGCAGCTTGGCGACCTCCATGAAGAAGTTCATGCCGATCGCGAAGAAGAACGACAGCCGCCCGGCGAACCGATCGATGTCCAGCCCCGACGCGACCCCGTATCGCACGTAATCCATGCCGTCGGCGATCGTGAACGCCAGCTCGTGGAGCTGCGTCGCGCCGGCCTCCTGCATGTGATAGCCCGAGATCGAGATGCTGTTGAACTTGGGCATCTCGCGCGACGTGTAGCCGAAGATGTCGGAGATGATCCGCATGCTCGGCTCGGGCGGGTAGATATAGGTGTTGCGGACCATGAACTCCTTGAGGATGTCGTTCTGGATCGTCCCGTCGAGTTGCGCGCGCGGCACCCCCTGCTCCTCGCCGGCGACGATGAAGAAGGCGAGGATCGGGATCACCGCGCCGTTCATCGTCATCGAAACCGACATCTGATCGAGCGGGATGCCGTCGAACAGGATTTTCATGTCCTCGACCGAGTCGATCGCGACGCCTGCCTTGCCGACATCGCCCGTGACGCGGGGATGGTCGCTGTCGTAACCGCGATGGGTGGCGAGATCGAAGGCGACGCTCAGCCCCTTCTGCCCGGCGGCAAGATTGCGGCGATAGAACGCGTTGGACGCCTCGGCGGTGGAGAAGCCCGCATATTGGCGGATCGTCCACGGCCGGCCGGCATACATCGACGCACGCACGCCGCGCGTGAACGGCGCGAAGCCGGGCAGGCCGGGGTCGGCCGACACGTCGGCGGCGGTGTAGAGCGGCTTGACCGCGATCCCCTCCGGTGTGTGCCAGGTCAGGTCGCGGCCCTTGACCTCCTTGCCGGCGAGCACCTGCCATTTGGCGAGCGTCGGGTGATCGGAGGGCTCGGGCAGGTCGCGCGGCTTGGGGGCGCTGCCGGCGTCCTCGCCCGTATTCTGCTCGATCGTCGCCATTATGCTCCTCTGAACCGGGCCTTGCGCTTCTGCAAGAAGGCGGCGGCGCCTTCGATGGCATCGCCACTGTCGCCGGCGACGCGCTG
>NZ_CAHJWX010000073.1 GCF_903643065.1 Sphingomonas bacterium
CCATACCCTCCTTCGACCGACTGCGCCCTCCGACGCCTCTGGCCCGCCTCGGCTTACGCCGCGGCTGCGACCGGAGCTCTGTAATCCTCCTGCTTCACCAGCAACGCCCAGACGGTGCGCGCCATCTTGTTGGCGAGCGCTACGGTCACCAGCATGCGTGGCTTGCGGGCCAGCATGCCCTCGAGCCATGAACCCGCTGGCGCCCCGCGCTTGCTCACCTGGAGCACGACCGCGCTGGCGCCGATGATGAGCAGGCGCCTCAGCGTTCGCTCTCCCATTCGCGAGATCGCACCGAGCTTCTGCTTGCCGCCGGTGGACGCCTGTTTCGGCACCAACCCCAGCCAGGCGGCAAAGTCGCGCCCCTTGGCGAACGTCTCGGCCGGGGGCACTATCGCCGCGATTGCAGTGGCCGTGATCGGACCGATGCCGGGGATGGTCATCAGCCGCCGCGCTACCTCGTCCTCGCGAGCACGCCGGGTGATCTCCTTGTCCAGCGCCGCTATTCGCTTGTCGAGATCGGCCAGCATGTCGACCATCATCGCGAACATCGGCCGCGCCGCCTCGGGCAGCGTTTCCCCGATCTCACCATCTTCGAGCAAATCCGCCAGCATCGCGAGGTGAGCGGCGCCCTTGGGCGCGACCCAGCCATACTCGCTCAGGTGACCGCGGATCGCATTGGCAAGCTGGGTGCGCTGCTTCACCGCCAGGTCGCGCGTGCGGAACACCAGCGCCGCCGCCTGCTGCTCCTCGCTCTTCACCGCCACGAAGCGCATGCTCGGGCGCTGTGCCGCCTCGCAAATCGCTTCGGCATCCACCGCATCGTTCTTGTGCCGCTTCACGAACGGCTTCACGTACGCTGGCGGGATCAGCCGAACCTCGTGACCCATCGCCCGCAGCTCCCGTCCCCAGTGATGCGCGCCGCCGCAGGCTTCAAGCGCTACCAGGCAGCGCGGGTGAGCCGCAAAGAAGTCGAGCAGCTTGCCGCGCGTGATCCGCTTGCTGAACACCGCTCGCCCGGTCGCATCCGCTCCGTGTGCGTGAAAAACATGCTTGGCGATATCGAGACCGATCGTGGTAACCTCTGCCATGGACGCCTCCCTCAGTGGTGTTCAACACCTCCACTCTGGCACATCGATGCCGTCGGGGGGCGTCCACCCCATCACCACAGCACGAAGCCGCTGCGCGGCAGTGGTGCTGGTGGTGAGGTAGCGCGCCCGCGCTGAGGTTTGGCGCGGCTGGGGCGGCGGCAGACGATGGAGTTCCTTCAACAAGAGGAACTCCCGATGGCAACTCTACCAACCGAACGGCCCGTCACCCCGCTGCGTCAGCGCATGCTCGACGACATGGCGATGCGCTCGATGCGGTCGCGGACCCAGCATGACTATGTCCGTCATGTTCGCGCCTTCGCGGCGTTCCTTGGACGCTCGCCCGACACTGCGACCGCCGAGGACGTACGGCGTTTCCAGCTTCACCAGCGCGATCACGGTGCCGGCGAGTCCGTCATCGGCGCCACGGTGTCGGCGCTGCGCTTCCTGTTCACGGTGACGCTCGAGCGACCAGACCTGTCGCATCGTCTCGTGCTGGCACCTCGTCCCAGGAAGCTGCCCGACGTGCTGAGCGTCGACGAGGTGGCGCGGCTCCTGGAAGCAGCGCCGGGCATCAAGTACCGGGCGGCGCTGGGGGTGGCGTACGGCGCTGGCCTGCGCGTGTCGGAGGTCGCGCACCTCAAGGCCGACGACATCGACAGCAAGCGCATGCTGATCCGCATCGAGGAGGGCAAAGGGCGCAAGGACCGCAACGCGATGCTGTCGCCGCAGCTGCTCGAGCTGCTGCGGCTGTGGTGGCGTGAGGGCAAGCGGCGCAGCGTCCTGTTGCCGCATGGCTGGCTGTTCCCAGGGCGCAGCTACACCGACCCGGTCTCGACCCGGCAGCTGCACCGCGCCGTGTGCGAGGCGGCCGACGCTGCCGGCATCCGCAAGCGCGTCAGCCCGCACACGCTGCGCCACAGCTTCGCCACCCACCTGCTCGAGCAGGACGTCGACATCCGCGTGATCCAGGTGCTGCTCGGGCACAGCAAGCTGGAGACCACCGCGCTTTACACCAAGGTCGCCACCCGCACGATCCGCGCCGTGACCGGCCCGCTCGACCGGTTGATGGCGCTGATGGAGGGGAAGCCTCCCGCCGGTTGACGCCGCGTGCGCACCTCCATCGAGGTCGCCGACATCTTCCGCGCCGCAGGCCGTGCGTACCGAGCGGCGCATGCCGGACACCTGAGCCTGGACCAGCTCAAGGTGATGTCGGCTATCGAGACCTGCCGCACCGCCGTCATGGGTGGCCACGTCGAGGCCTGCACCGACTGCGGGCATTGGCGGGTCGCCTACAACAGCTGCCGCAACCGTCACTGCCCGCGGTGCCAGGGTGCGGCTGCGCGCACCTGGCTTGCCGAGCGCGAGGCCGACCTCCTCCCGGTCGGATACTTCCACGTCGTCTTCACGCTCCCCGCCGAGGTCGCCGACATCGCGTTCCAGAACAAGGCGGCGGTCTACGGCCTGCTGTTCCAGGCGGCGTCCGAGACGATGACGACGATCGCGGCCGACCCGAAGCATCTCGGTGCCCGCATCGGCATCACCGCGGTCCTTCACACATGGGGGTCGGCGATGACCCACCATCCGCACATCCACATGATCGTGCCGGGTGGCGGCATCGCGCGTGACGGCTCGCGCTGGATATCGTCGCGCCCGGCGTTCCTGCTGCCGGTGCGTGTACTCGGCAAGCTGTTCCGACGCCTGTTCCTGACCCGGTTGATGGCGCTGCACGATGCCGGGCGGCTCGCCTTCTACGGCGGCATGGTGCACCTCGCCGACCGCCGCGCCTTCCTGCGTCACCTGTCGCCGGTCCGGAAGAAGAACTGGGTCGTCTATGCCAAGCGACCGTTCGCCGGGCCCGAGACCGTGCTCGCCTATCTGTCGCGTTACACCCACCGGGTCGCGATCTCGAACAGCCGCCTCCTGCGCTTCGACGAGAGCGGCGTGACGTTCCGCTACAAGGATTATCGTCGCGCCGGCGCCGACCGGCAGCAGGTCATGACCCTCGCCACCGACGAGTTCATCCGCCGCTTCCTGCTCCACGTCCTGCCGAAGGGCTTCCACCGCATCCGTCACTACGGTCTGCTCGCGGGTGCCACCCGCAAGGCCCGTCTCGACCACGTCCGCCAGCTGCTTGGCGTGGTGCCGCCCGCCACCACCGATGCGCCGGCCGACCCGCCGGATGTCCGACCGCCGTGCCCATGCTGCGGCGGGCACATGGTCGTCATCGAGACCTTCGAGCGCTCGTGCCGACCACGGGCCCCGCCGCACGCCACCGCTTCAACCGGGACCACGATGCCATGACCCCGCATGGCCCAGCTTCATCATGCCGCGCAGTTCCTGCGCTCCGGCGATGATGCCGCTCGCGCGGACGACACCATCGACCGCGTTGGCACCCATCTCAAGCCCCTGTTCAGAGCAACGTCGATGCCGAACACCGTCCCTGACAGCCATGTTGCCGACCGCTGACGCCTACGCCGACAGCCGTCCCGCGCATCTCACAACAGGGCCAAACCCGAAAAACCCATAGGTCACCGCCCGTGGCCCGCGGCTTCCTGCCTTGGAGGATATCGTACATCTGTCGATGCCCGATATCCTTCACAAGCCCGGACGTCCAGCGCGCCTCGGACGCTTCCGGAAACTAGCCGTTCGTTCATTCATCCGCCCGCTGCGCCAACGCTAACGTCGCCATCGACCAACCGCCTTTAGGGATATGGCGACTTACTGCGCCCGAGCCTTGCTTCCCAGCGCGTAGCCCGGCTCGAACGGCGCACCCTCGAACTCCAGCGCGTAGATGCTGGTCGACGCGCAATGGCTTTGCGAGCCGTTGGTAAAGGTGGCTGGCCGAAGACGCTCCACCGCCTTGGCCGGACCCATCCATGCTCTGACGGGGGCGAGCTCCTGTCCAGGTAGCAGCCGCTCCTGCTTCAAATCGAGCTGCCCAACATAGACGACCTCCCCCGCGCCGACGTCGAACGCGGGCGACCCTAGACAGAAGTTCAGCGCCATGATCCCGTCCACCATCGAGTTGATCCGCCACCGCCCCGGGGGCACCGCGAATGCCAGGAAGTTGCCGCCGGACGACGTGCCCAGCGTGCCGACGAACGCGGTAAGCACGTCCGGCGCATGGTCGAGCGTCGAAGGCATAACGTTTGCGTCCGCCCCCACGCGGTTGAACGAAAAGCCGTTCCCTTGGCGCAGACTCATGCCCTTGATGTTGACGACAATCAGCGCCGATCCCGGAGGCGCGCTATCGAGCAGCTCGGGCTTGAGCGCCTTCTTGGGCCACTTCGGGTCGAGCTTGACACGTTCGGGCTTGGGCGCGGCCCGATCGGCCGCCTTGTCGGCCTTGAGTGTTGCGGAGACGGTGGAGCCGACCGCGAGCACGCTCAGCTGGCCGTTCCGGGTGTGCTGAGCGTGAAGCGAGAAATGGTTCACCGAGGCGAGCGCCGCGTCGTTGTGCCACACCCGGACGACCTGGCCGTGCGGCGTCTCCGCTCCGATCCAGGGCGCGAGCTTAGCTGCCAGTTCCGCGGACGGCAGCGCCGCCAACCCCGCGCCCTCGGTGTCGTCGAGCTGCACCACCCGCCACCCCCGCACGACCATGCAGTTCTCGATCCCCGCGGACATTACCCCGCGCGACGCCGAATCCGCCCGGGCGCCCGCGATCAGGGCGTCGAGAACTCCCACCCCGCCAAAACCCTCTTGTGCCGAGCGCATGTCCGAAATGGCGAGCAGACAGGCCTTTACGTCGGCATCGTGCTTAGCCCCGTCCGCATCGGGCCAATTGTAATATGTGTAACCGCGCGTCATCCGCCCGAGGTTGAGGTCACCCCCGTCACCAGCCGGCGCGGCCGCGGCGCCAAGCGCCGCCAATGCGCCAAGCGCCATGACACCGAAATCCATGCGTCCGCTCCCCCGGCTAGCAACGCTGCGCCGCTCCCCTTGAGAGTTACGGGCAACCCTCCAAAACGGCAAGCTCTGCCGCCGGGGCAGCATCTTACACCTTCAAGTCGGCCGCGGCGTTGATCGCGCGCGATTTCGGCCCATAGTGGCCGGACGGAGGAGCCGATGCTGTTCGAGACGTTGGCGGCCGGCAATGGGCTGTCGAGGTCGCTGGCGACGAGATCGTCACACGAGAAGGGAAGCTAGCATCTTGCACGTGATCATTACCGGCGCGAACGGCACCCTGGGACATGCGGTCTTGCGCCGTCAGCAGAACGCCGGTGCTCGGGTGGCATCCGTGCATGGTGCTTCGGGCAACGACGATCCGGCAGCCGGCACGTTCAGAACCGACAATCTGGCAGACGAAGCGGAGGCTCGCGAGGTAATCGGGCGAGCAAGCGAGTGGCTCGGCGCCATCGACTCGCTTATCCATCTTGCCGGTGGGTTCAGTTGGATCGAGGTCGGTTCGTCGAAGCTGGCCGATTGGCGAGCGATGTTCGACGCGAATATCGCAACCGCGGTGGCGACGATCGGCGCTGCGCTACCGACGATGCGTGACGGCGGATCGATCGTTCTCGTCGGAGCCAACTCGGCACAGCCTGCCGGTGCCGGCTTCGGTCCTTACGGCGCGGCGAAGTCCGGTGTGGCTCGGCTGGTTGAAGCTCTCTCGATCGAGCTGAGGCCCAGGCGCATTCGCGTGAATGCGGTGCTGCCGGCCATCATCGACACGCCGAAGAACCGCTCGGACATGCCGGATGCGAATCCTGAAACCTGGACAGGGCTAGACGCGATCGCGGACGTGATCGCCTTCCTCGTGTCAGACCATTCCCGCGCGATCAACGGCGCGCTGGTGCCGGTGACGAATGCAGCCCGATAGGAGTGACATGACATTTGCGCTTTCAGAACACGACTTGGCCGACGTTCCCTCCCGCCTACCGGCGTGGAACGTCGACGGCCCGCGGAACGCATTGCACCGGCGTTTGGTATTCGACAACTTCGGTGAGGCCCTCGCGGCAATGGTTCGCATCGGCGTAGAAGCCGACAAGGCCGATCACCATCCGGAATGGGCAAACGTCTTCGGCACCATCGACATCTGGCTTACCACCCATGATGTCGGCGGCGTGTCCGAGCGCGATCTAGCGCTCGCGAGACAGATCGATGGCATGTTTCCCCACAAGGGTTCTTCCAATGACGCGGCTGCGTCGCGTCGGTCGTAGAATAAGTAGCGTAGCAAGGGCTCGGTTCGTCCGCATCGAGCCCAGCTGACCGCAGAGTTCCGCTCGTAGAACCGGGTTGGAAACCGGGTTGTGAAGGTTGAAGCGCAAAAATATCTCATGAAAACAAAGGGAAATGGCGGAGAGGGTGGGAGAGGATGTGGATCACTTTATTCGTCCGTAAGTTATTGAAATTGTTGTGCTCCAAGAAATTTGTGTACCAGCATGTGGAACAGCTTTGTGTACCAGGATCGTAGTCCCAACTACCGTTCTTGGAAGGGAAAAACGACGCCTGCTCCCTCTGCGCCCGTGGGTTCGACGCCTTTGGCCGCGGGCGCTGCAGAGCGTTCAGCCAGGCAAGGAACCGCGTACCTGATCGAGGAAGCGGCATGCACCATCGACGTCGCCGCTCTGTATGACGGCCATGCGCGCAGGCAGCTGGCGGGCGTAGTTCCGCGCAATCGCGAGCATGTATTTCTGTTGGTGCGCAAGATCTTCAAAGGTGCGTTCTGGCCTGCGCCGGTCGGGATCTTCGGCGCGTCGAGCCTGGATCAGCTCAGGCGACGTGACCAGGACCAGAAGTCCGTCCACGCCCAACGCCCTCATAACTTCGACAGGCACGTCCACCAGCTCCCGGTCGTTATCAATGAAGGCGTGCGCCTCCAATAGGATAGGCCTGTCCAGCTGCCCCTCACGCGCCTTCCGAAAAACCTCGACCAACCTGTTCTGGTTTTGGAGCACGTCGTTGCTCGGCGCAGTCCGCAATGCCTTGCCGGTGGTATGAAGAGCCTCTCGAAGAAGTCTGCCCGCGCTCAGTCTCACGAACTCGGGGCGCCGGGCCACGATCCGTGCGGCCAGCCAGCTCTTGCCGGCTCCCGAGACGCCAAGCAGTGCGGTCGTGGGCGCCACGGTCATAGTGCGAAGCCGAAGTTCATAGACGGGAAGAGCGCGGCAAGCCCCGTCCTCGGAATGCTGGTGACCGACTGCGGGGCGCCCCGCAACACCCCCGCCTCGAGGAGGCGCGGCAATCCGACGGCGGGCTGCAGGTGCTGCACATGCAGGAAGTCGATGACCGTTATCCAGCGATTGACGGCGGACTCATACCAGCCGGCGCCATTTGTACTGATCGGCACCTGGCTAGGGAACGTGCCTTCGCCGATCTTACGATAAAGAGTGGTACGTGACAGACCCGTGCGGTCTGACGTGCTCCCCTGAAACTCCGCCAGTCTGAGCTAGAGTCGGCCTTCGTGAGGAGACGGACGTGAGGAAGACCAGG
>NZ_CAHJWX010000074.1 GCF_903643065.1 Sphingomonas bacterium
GGCGGTGCCAGCCGCCCGTGCCGCGCCGCGCTCGCGCTCAGGCTAAAGTCGGCGAAGGCGGCCCGCAGGCCGCCATGCCGCGCCTTGGCCCAGAACTGGACGAAGGGCAGGTCGCCGATCGGCTCGCCGGTCTCGCCATAGCCGTGGAGGAACGCGCGGTCGCCGCCCGACCAGCCGGCGAACTGCTGGCCGACCGCGTAGGTCGCACCGGCGCCGCGCAACAGGTCGCCCTCGGCGATGCCGAGCGGCCGGTGGAAGTTGACGAGGTCGGGCAGGGCGGCGTGGAAGGCCTGGGGGGCCGCCTGGCCCGGCTGCTCCACGACCGTGACCTCCAGCCCCTGCCGCGCGAAGGCCCGGTGAAGCGCGATCGCGGCCAGCCAGGGCGTCCGTCCCCGTCCGACGATCGCGACGCTGCGAACGGCCGATGGTCCGGCCTCGCTCACGTCGCTGCGACGCGCTGGCGCGCATGCCCGTCCGCGGCAGCGCAGTAGCTCCTGACGAACGCGGCATGGGCCGGCATATCCGCCACGCCCGCGGCGATGTCGGCGCGTAGCGCCTCCATCTCCAGGCGCAGCCGCTCGTCCGGCATCCGGTCGGCAAGCCGGTCATGGCCGGTCGGCACGATGTTCTGACCGACGAACACCGCCTGCCAGCTCGGCGCGCCAAACAGCCCGTCGCGATACGTCGGCACGTGGCCGCGATGGCGGAAGCGCGCGATCCGGTCGGCAAGGCTGTCGGGCAGCGCCATGGTGCCGCAACGGCGCCACAGCGCGGCGTCGGTGCGCTCGGTCGCGTGATAGTGGAGGATCAGGAAGTCGCGGATGCGATCATATTCGATGTCGATCGTCCGGTTGAACTCGGAGGCCAGCGCCGGGTCGCGCGCCGACGCCGCGTCGGGCAGCAGGGCGAGCAGGAAGGCGATGCCCATCTGGACCAGATAGATGCTGGTGGATTCGAGCGGCTCCAGGAACCCGCCGGCGAGCCCGAGGCCGACGCAGTTGCGCGACCACGACACCGCGCGCTTTCCCGCCTCGAATCGAAGCAGGCGCGGCTCGGCCTGCGCTTCGCCATCCAGGTTTGCGAGCAGGGTCGCCGTCGCTTCGTCGTCGCTCAGATATTGGCTGGCGTAGACGTAGCCGTTGCCGGTGCGGTGCTGGAGCGGGATGCGCCACTGCCACCCCGCCGCGCGCGCGGTCGAGCGGGTGAACGGGGTCAGTTCCCCCGCGCTGGCGCACGGCACCGCGACCGCGCGGTCGCACGGCAGCCAGTCCCGCCAGCTCTCGAACCGCGATCCCAGCGTCTGGCCGATCAGCAGCGCGCGGAACCCCGAACAGTCGACGAACAGGTCGCCCGCGATCCGCTCGCCAGACGCCAGGATCACCGCGGCGACGTCGCCCGTATCGCCGTCGCGGGCGACGTCGACGATCCGCCCCTCGACCCGCTCCAGCCCGCGCGCCTCCGACCAGCCGCGCAGGAAGCGCGCGTAGAGGAAGGCGTCGAGATGGTAGGCATAGGAAAAGGCCGAGCGGACGGTGGACCGGTCCGCCGCCGGCAACGCGAAGCGGTTGGCGAGGGCGGTGACCACCGGGTAGCAATAATCGGACAGCGGGGCGGCGACGCCGTCGGCGGTGGCCCGCAGCCAATATTGGAAGAAATCGGCATCGCCGAACGGCCGGCCGTAGATGCCGAAGGGATGGATGTATCGATCGCCGAGGCGGCCCCAGTCGACGAACTCGATCCCCAGCTTGAAGGTCGCCTGCGTCGCGCGCATGAACTCAGCCTCGTCGATGCTGACGAGGTCGTTGAAGTCCTTCATCTGCGGCAGCGTCGCCTCGCCGACGCCGACCGTGCCGATCTCGTCCGATTCGACCAGCCGCACGCGATAGCGGGACCGATCGAGCTTCGCGCTCATCGCGGCGGCGCACATCCAGCCGGACGTGCCGCCGCCGACAATGACGATTTCGAGCGGCCGGTGCGATGACGTTGCCATGCGCGAATCCTAATCCTTCGTCCGCCGACGTAAAGGCCGACGGCGTGCTAGAAGGTGACCCGTGCGCCGAACTGGATGCGACGGTCGGTCCTCAGCCATTCATAGTCCTTCAGCGTCCCCGCATTGTCGACCTGCTGCTTGGTGATCGTATCGGTGCCCAGCAGGTTGCTGCCCTCCAGGCTGAACTCGAACTGAGGGGCGAGACGGAAGCGAATGGAACCGTCGAGCAGGCCGATCGAATTCTGCCAGATCGGCAGGCCGGTACAGCAGTCGAGGGCGGTAACCAGGTATTTCGACCGCCATGCGTAGGCGAGGCGCAGCGATATCCGCTGATACTCGTACAGGCCGACGACGTTGAAGGTATGCGTCGACACGCCCTCCAGCCGGTCCGGCTTCACCGCGGTCGTATCGTAGCTGACGCCGCCGCCCGCCGTGCCGGCGGCGTTCTCCGCAATCAACCCCGTCGACTTGATCCCGCTGTTATGGACGTAGGTGTAGTTCGCCTCCATGCCCAAGCCCTTCAGCGGGCCGGGGAGCGCATCGAAGAAGCTGTGGAATGCGACCTCGGCGCCCTCGATCTTCGCGCCCTTGCCGTTGCTGGGGCCGCGGACGAGGATGTCGCGGGTGACGCCGTTGTTGGTGACGGTCAGGTTGTACGTGCTGTTCTGGATGTAGTCGTAGAACTTCTTGTAGAACAGACCGCCGGTCAGCGAGCCGCTTTTCGAGAAATAGAGTTCGGCGCCCACATCGAACTGGTCGGCGGAGACCGGCTTGAGCCGCGGATTGCCCGATACGGCGGTATAGCGGAATTTATAGGCGACCGGGGTGACGCCATCGGGCCCGAAGGTGATCGCCGGGTTCGCGGGATCGGTCAGGTTCGGCGAGATCCGGTTCACGGATATGAAGTTGCGCAGCAATCCAATGTCCGGACGCGAGATCGCGCGTGAATAGGCGAAGCGGCCGATCAGCTTGCTGGTCACGTCCAGCTTCATGTTAAAGCTCGGCAGCACCCGGAAATCGTGGGCCTGCGCCTTGTTCAGGATGCTGCTGTTGTCGTTGAACTTGATCTCGTCCGCTGAGGTGATGCATCCCGAGGTGACCGTCGGACGTCCGTTGATGATCGGCCCGGAACTACAGATCAGTTCATTCGCGGTGAACGCGGGTGCGAAGGTGAATGCCCCCTGCGTAGAATCGCGCGTCCAGATCGCCCGCGCGCCGATGTTGCCGGACAAGCCGATGCCGCCGATCCGGGACTCATGGCCACCGAACTTCAGCATCGCGTAGCCGGCGAACGTCCGCTCGTCGACCTTCAGAATTTCCGACGGCAGGTAGCAGCCGAAATCGCCGGTGACGGTCTCGCCGGCTCGCGCGCCCAGATTGGAGCAGATGCCGTTGAAGTCCCCCACACCCGTGACCGACCGGTCGAGCGCAGCGCCCAGCTGGTCGAGATGCGCCAGCTTGTCGTTGTTGAAGAAGACGAACGAGTTCGTGTTGAGCTGGTTGCCGTTGTAGAAGTCATGGGGAATGCTGGCCACCCCATAATTGCCGGCCGGGTATGCGGGACTGTCGATATTGTAGTAGGCGGCGTTCTGTGCCCAGGTGTTGGCGATGTTCTGCCAATTGTAGGCGCTGTAGCGGACGGTCTGGTCGCGGTCGGCGTAGCGGCCGCCGACGCGCAGCACGTCGAGCCAGCCGTCGCCGAGATCATAGTCCGCATCGGCGCGCAACGCATACTCGGTGCCGTCGCTGTCCTCGGTATGGTCGGACGCGGAATAATAAGAATAGTTGTTGGGATTGATGATGCCGCCCGCCGCCAGATTAACGTTGTCCGCCTTTGTCGGCTCGATGGTGAGCGTCGGGCGCGAACCGCTCAGGTCGATGAACGTGTTGGCAAAGGTGCGGGCATTGACGACGCCGTTGTAATTTCCGGCCTTGGCGCGGACATATTGCCCATCGATGCGCAGCGACAGGCGGTCGGAGACGTCCCAACGGAAATCGGCGTCGAAATCCTGCGTGACCTCCTTGTTGACGATCGCATTCGACGCGGCGTCGAGCTGTGGCGCGCGGCGCGTCGCGAACCCGTTGGCGGCGGTGCAACCCTCCCACGCATAGCATTTGTTGAAGAACGCCTGACCGTTCTGGTTTTGGGCGATGAGGTTCGATGAATTGGGCGTCTCGCCCAGATAGGCGGTCGGCGCGGACCACCAGCCCGTCAGGAAGTTGCCCTGGCTGTCGAAGGTGAAGGCGGGCCGGAACGTCAGCGGCTGGATGACCGCAGCGGACGTCTCCTGATAGTCGGTGGGGATGCCGAACAGGCTGTACGCGCTCGAATAGACCGAATGCTCGCGCCAGCTCCTATCGTACTGCGTCCGGTTGTACTGAACCGTCAGCAGCTCGTGGCCGTCGTTCGACCGCCACTGGCCAGCCGCCGACTCTCCGTTGCGCTTGCGATCGTAGAGCGTGTCGCGCATGAAAATCCCGCTGGGAATGTACTGCAGCCCCGGCCCGAACACATTGTTGAAGATGCCCATACGGTCGAGCTGAATGCCTTGGACCCGCGTCTTTTCTTGCGAGTACACGCCGTTGATCATCACGCCGAACTCACCGATACCGGTCTGAAACCGGTTGGAATAGATCGCGGAGATCTGCGGCGTCGCGCGCTTGGCATTGTCATTATAGATCGCCTCCGCCGAAACCGAAAGAAACTGCTTGGTCGACTCGAAGGGCAGGCGTGTCCGGATATTGATGGTGCCGGCGATGCCGCCCTCAACCAGTTCGGCCGTCTGATTCTTGTAGACGTCGACGCCGGACAGCAGTTCAGGCGACACGTCTTCGTAACTCAGGCCCCGGCCGGAATTAGCGGAGAAGGAGTCGCGGCCGTTAAACTCGGAGCGAACCTGCGGCAGCCCCCGGACGAGTACGCCCGACGGCTCGGCGGAGAAGTGAGACGTATCGCCCGTTCCGGCGAACCGGCTGACCGTGATGCCGGGGACCCGCTGCAACGCTTCGGCGACCGACTTGTCGGGAAACGACCCGATCTCGTCCGCGGTCAGCGAATCGACGAAGGTATCGGCGTTGCGCTTTCGCTCCTGCGCCGACTCCAGGTTCTTTCGTAACGCGGTGACGACGACGTCGTCCGGCTTCGCATCAATCGGCTTCGCGTCGCCAATGCCGGGTGCCTGCGCGTCGGTGCTGGTCTGAGGCGGCACCGGCGCAGTGGCGGGATCCACCGCCGCGTCCTTGGTGACCACCTGCGCCGCCGCCGGCACCGCCACCAGGGCGGCAAGGCCGGCCCCGGACAACAGCCCAACCCTGACCAACGACATCGTTCTCCGAAAGCGTGCCATGTAAGCCCCCTTAATAGGGCCAATGCTGCCTCACCTGTTGGTGATGGTCTACATTGGCACTATCCAGTAGACTATGAACTTCGCAGCATGTCCACGGCAAAATTCCGTCGATGGAACTTTTCTCGATGATGGCGAGAGCCCGCCGATCGGAAAGTCGGCGAGTCGGCGAGCTGGTCTCGTTCGACCCTTCTATGAGGGTCGGCGGTCGTGAGCATGATCTTGGCGGTCAGCGCGAGCGTGCTCTGATGGCTTCCCGATCGTCACAGACCTGAGATCAAGCAGTTCCGTCCTCGTCGTCCGTGGAGTGGCGACGATCCTACTCGGCATTTTCCACGCCATGATTCGGGTAAGCGAATCGTGGAGACGTGTCGCTCCCGCCATGGCGCTGCACGATGGCATAGGTCCCGCCGGCGCTGGCCGCGCCGCCCCTCCATGGCGTTTGTCTCGCGGGGACCGGATGGCGATGCTGTAACTGCGGCGGCGCGGAGCGGTCTTCATGGTCGGCTCGGCTCTACCTTTGACCGTGTTTTTCCAGTACCAATCCTGCAATCAGGTTATATGATGGCGTAGTGCGGGGGTCGGGGAGCAAGGCGATGGCAACGGCGGTGATCGGGAAACAAGCGTCGCCGCGCGCGACGACCGCGTTGATCGGAATGATGTTCTTCATCTTCGGGTTCGTTACATGGCTGAACGGCCCGCTGATCGCGTTTGTGAAGCTCGCCTTCACGCTCGGCGATGTCGCGGCATTCCTGGTCCCCATGGTGTTCTACGCCTCCTATCTCTTTCTGGCGCTGCCCGCCGCCGCGATCCTGCGGCGCACGGGCATGAAGCGCGGCATGGCGCTGGGCCTGCTGGTCATGGCGCTGGGCGCGGCGCTGTTCGGCCAGTTCGCCACGATGCGCCTGTTCGGCGGCGCGCTGTTCGGCCTGTTCGTAATCGGTGCCGGCCTCGCGCTGCTGCAGACGGCGGCCAACCCCTATATCTCGATCGTCGGCCCGATCGAGAGCGCGGCGCAGCGCATCGCGGTTATGGGGATCTGCAACAAGAGCGCGGGGATCATGGCGCCGATTGTTTTCGGGCTGCTGGTGATGCGCGGCGTCGGCGATCTCGCCGCCAGGGCTGCGGTCGCGGCCAGCCCCGCCGCGCGCGAGGCGTTGCTCGACACCTTCGCTAAAAAGATCCACGGCCCCTATCTCGTCATGGCGGCGGTGCTGGCGCTGCTCGCCTTTGGCGTGCTGCGGTCGCCCCTGCCCGAGCTGAGCGTCGGCGCGCGGCACGACGCGCCGCGCGAGGCGCGCGGCCTGCTTGCTTTTCCGCATTTCTGGCTCGGCGTGCTCTGCCTGTTCCTGTACGTCGGGGTCGAGGTGATGGCGGGCGATGCGATCGGGACGTACGGTGCGGGTTTCGGGCTGTCGATCGCGCAGACCGGCTATTTCACCTCGATGACGCTGGCCGGGATGCTCGCGGGCTACGTCGCCGGGCTGGCGATCGTTCCCCGGCTGTTCAGCCAGGAGCGCTATCTCGCGATCTCGGCGGCGCTGGGCATCGTGCTCGCCGTCGGCGCCTATCTGACCCGCGGCTACGCGTCGGTGGGCTTCGTCGCCGCGCTTGGGTTCGCCAACGCGATGATGTGGCCGGCGATCTTCCCGCTCGCGATCCGAGGGCTCGGCCGGTACACCGAGACCGGATCGGCGATCATGATCATGGCGATCTGCGGCGGCGCGATCGTACCGCAGCTGTTCGCGGTGCTGAAGCAGCATCACGACTTCCAGCTCGTGTTCCTGCTGCTGATCGTGCCGGCCTATGCCTATATCCTGTTCTTCGCGGTGCTGGGCAATCGTGTGAACAGGACGACCGTGAACGGGATGGCCATGACCGGGACTGCGACCGGGGCTGCCATGAACGGGATGGCCATGAACAAGGCCGGGGCGTGACCACGATCGACTATCTGATCGGCGTCGACGGTGGAGGCACGACGGCGCGCGCGCGCCTGTCCGACGCGACCGGCGCGCCGCTGGGGGAGGGCATTGGCGGACCGGGCAACATCCGGTTGGGGCTGGCGACCGCCTGGAGCAGCATCGCGGCGGCGATCGACGGCGCCCTGACCACGGCGGGGCTGTCGCGCGGAATCCTGTCGCGGACGAGCGCCGCGCTGGGCCTGGCCGGCATCGTCGACGAC
>NZ_CAHJWX010000075.1 GCF_903643065.1 Sphingomonas bacterium
TTGCCGGACTGGATCAGCCGCAGGATCGCCGCCGCGCTGGCGCGCGCGGGCAGCCGGTACTCGCCCGCCTTCAGCGCCGCGTCCGAGCCGAGGAACCGCGCGCCGTAGCGGAAGCGTCGCGCCGAGCGGATCGCGCCGGCCTTTTCCAGCGCCCGCGCGGTCGATGCCAGCGATGCACCGTCGGCCACCCGAAAGCCGATCGCCTTGCCGCTCGGTCCCGCGCCGCGCCAGTCGTTCACCGCCCAAATCAGCGCCACCGCCGCGAGCACCAGCAGCAGGGCGACGCAGCCGAGCCGGCGCATCAGACCGGCTTCATCACCAGCGAGGCGTTGGTGCCGCCAAAGCCGAAGCTGTTGTTCAGCACCGCCTTGATCGAACGCCGCTTCGCCTGATGCGGCACCAGATCGACGCCCGCGCAATTGTCGCTCGGATTGTCGAGGTTGAGCGTCGGCGGCGCCACCTGATCGCGCAACGCCAGGATGCAGAAGATCGATTCGACCGCGCCCGCCCCGCCCAGCAGATGACCGATCGCCGACTTGGTCGAGCTCATCGACACGCCACCCATCGCGTCGCCGAACAAGCGCCGGACCGCGCCCAGCTCCAGTTCGTCGCCCAGCGGCGTCGAGGTGCCGTGCGCGTTGATGTAATCGATGTCGCCGAGCGCCAGGCCCGACTTGCGCATCGCCATCTCCATCGCGCGATACGCGCCCGAGCCATCGGGGTGCGGCGCGGTGACGTGATAGGCGTCGCCCGACAAGCCATAGCCGATCACCTCGGCATGGATGGTGGCGCCGCGCGCCTTGGCCCGCCCATATTCCTCCAGACAGACGACGCCGGCGCCCTCGCCCATGACGAAGCCGTCGCGAGCCTTGTCGTACGGCCGGCTGCCGCGCGTCGGATCGTCACGAAAGCCGGTCGACAACGCGCGCGCCTGGCCAAAGCCGGCGATGCCGATCGGGCAGATCGCGCCCTCCGCGCCGCCCGCGAGCATCACGTCGGCATCATCCATCGCGATCATCCGCGCCGCGTCACCGATCGCGTGCGCGCCGGTGGAACAGGCGGTCACGACCGCATGGTTGGGACCCATCAACCCGTATTTGATCTGCACCTGACCGGTGATCAGGTTGATCAGGCGCCCGTGGACGAAGTGCGGCGACACGCGCTTGGGGCCCTTGGCGGCAAGCACGAGCGACTCGGACTCGATCCCCGGCAGCCCGCCGATGCCCGAGCCGATCGAGCAACCGGCGCGGAACCGCTCGGCCTCGCTCATCTGCGTCAGCCCCGCGTCCTCCAGCGCCTGGCCGGCGGCGTCGATGCCATAGACGATGAACGGATCGACCTGGCGCTGCACCTTGTGGTCGACGCGCAGATTGGGATCGAAACCCCAATCATGTCCGGCCGGCTTCACCTCGCAGGCGTAATTGGTGTGGTAATCGGTCGCGTCGAACCGCGTGATCGTTCCCGCGCCCGAGCGGCCGGCGACGATGTTGGCCCAACACGTCTCGACATCCGCGCCCAGCGGCGTGACGAGGCCTAGTCCGGTGACGACGACGCGGCGCATCCGCTATTCCTCTGATCGTTCAACACGAAAGCGGCTCCCGACCCGGACGCCGGGTGGGAGCCGCCTGGCCCGCCAAGAACCTGGGCTTCAGCCCCGGGACCTCAGGACTTGTGCTCGTCGATATAGCTGATCGCGTCCTTGACGGTGGTGATCTTCTCGGCCGCGTCGTCGGGGATCTCGACGCCGAACTCCTCCTCGAACGCCATCACCAGCTCGACGATGTCGAGCGAGTCCGCGCCGAGATCGTCGATGAAGCTCGCATCCTCGGTCACCTTGTCGGCCTCGACGCCGAGATGCTCGACGACGATCTTCTTCACGCGGTCGGCGGTCTCGTCCATGATCTTCCCTCTTGGGTCTTGAGTGTTCCTGAACGCCGGTAGAACGCGTCCGGTTGCGGCGCAAGGCGCTACGACAGCATCGCCATTCCGCCATTGACGTGCAGCGTCTGGCCGGTGACGTAGCCGGCCTCGCGTGAGGCGAGATAGACGACGGCGGCGCCGATGTCAGCGCCCGTGCCCAGGTCGCCCGCCGGGATGCGGCCCAGCAGCGCCGCCTTTTGCGCATCGGGCAGCGCGTCCGTCATCGCCGAGCGGATAAAGCCGGGGGCGACACAATTGACGGTGATCCCGCGCGACGCGAGTTCCTGCGCCAGCGCCTTTGACATGCCGACCAGCCCCGCCTTGGACGCGGCGTAATTTGCCTGGCCGGGATTGCCCGTGGCGCCCACCACCGAACTGATCGAGACGACGCGTCCGAAGCGCTGCTTCATCATCGACCGCGCCGCCGCGCGGATCAGCCGGAACGCGGCCTCCAGATTGACGCGGATCACGGTGTTCCATTCGTCGTCCTTCATCCGCATCGCCAGATTGTCCCGCGTGACGCCGGCGTTGTTGACCAGGATGTCGAGCCGCCCGCCCAGCGCCGCGACGGCGGCGGGCACCAGCGCATCGACGGCGGCGGGGTCGGACAGGTCCGCCGGCACCGCGACGGCATCGCCGCCCAGCGTGTCGCGAAACGCGTCGAGCCTGGCCGCGTTCGACCCCGACACCGCGACACGCGCACCCCGCCCCGCCAGCGCGCTCGCGATCGCGGAACCGATCCCGCCGGACGCGCCGGTCACCAGCGCGGTCATGCCTGTCAGGTCGAACATGGGGTCAGGCTCCAGAAGAAGGTTGGTTCACGCGGAGGCGCGGAGACGCGGAGGAAGAAGGAGAGTGGCTGTTTACCACGCGCTTCACGCCTTCCTTGAGCGTGTCGCCGCCGAAATTGATGAGCAGCCCTACGGGCTGGCCCAGGAGGCGCAGGTATGTGAGCAATTGCTTGCCATGCACCGGCAACAGCCGCTCGATCGACTTGATCTCTACGACGAGCCGACCGTCCACGATCAAATCGGCTTTAAATGCGGCCGCAAAGAGGACGCCCTCAAACTCTATGTCGACGGGCCGTTGACGCTCGACGACGTATCCCATTCGCCGCAGGCGATCAGCAAGAACTGTCTCGTAAACGCTCTCCAGCAGGCCCGGCCCAAGATCACGATGCAGGCGGAGGGCCACATCGAGAACGTCGCCGCTCACCTCGTCAATGTCCCGCATCTTCTTCTCCGCGTCTCCGCGCCTCCGCGTGAACCAGTCTATAGCCTCGAAGCCAAGGCCTCCACATCCGCCACCGTCACCACGCTCCGCGCATCCAGCTCCGGCGCGATGCGCTTGACCATGGGCGTCAGCACCTTGCCGCCGAACTCGATCACCTCCGTCACGCCCGCCGCCGCCATCGCCAGCACCGACTCGCGCCAGCGCACCATCCCCGTCACCTGCCGCACCAGCGCCACCCGAATCTCGCCCACGCTGGCGATCGGCGCCGCGTCGACGTTGCAGATCACCGGCACCAGCGGCGCCCGCAGGTCCGCGTCGAGCAGCGCATCCTCCATCACGACGGCGGCGGGCGTCATCAGCGGACAGTGGAACGGCGCCGACACCGGCAGCAGCACCGCGCGCTTGGCGCCCAGCTCCCGGGCCAGCGCCACCGCGCGCTCCACCGCGCGGCGATGGCCGGAGATCACCACCTGCGACGGATCATTGTCGTTGGCGACGGTGCAGGTGAGCGTCGTCCCGCCTTCCGCCAGGATCGAGTCCACCGCCGCGCCCGCGATCACGCCCGCCAGCTCGACATCCGCGCCCAGCAGCGCCGCCATCGCGCCCTCGCCCACCGCCACCGCCGCCTGCATCGCTGCGCCTCGCGTCCGCAACAGCCGCGCCGTCGTGGCGAGGTCCACCGTCGCCGCCGCGCACAGCGCGCTATACTCGCCCAGCGAATGCCCGGCGACATAGTCCGCCTGCTCCGCCAGCCGCACGCCGCCCTCCGCCGTCAGCACGCGCAAGGTGGCCAGCGCGTTGGCCATGATCGCCGGCTGCGCGTTCTGCGTCAGCGTCAGCTCGTCGGCGGGGCCCTGCGCCATCAGCCGCGACAGGCGCTCCCCCAGCGCCTCGTCCACCTCCTCGAACACCGCGCGCGCGGCGGCGGACGCGGCGGCGAGGTCCTGCCCCATGCCGACCGCCTGGCTGCCCTGGCCCGGGAAGATGAACGCGCGCATCGGCCTCTCCTGCTTGATCGCGGGCCGACTAGGACAGCGCGGGTGGCGGTGGCAACCTCGCCCCCGCGCTTGCCTTTCCGCCCCGCCTCGGGCATGGACCAGACACGCGAACGGGGCGGCGGGCACGGGCCTGCCGCCCCGTTCGCGTCAACCGACAGCCGGAGGGGCGTCGCATGGGGCGGCGCCAGCGATCGGCAGGAGAAACGACACATGGCTCTGTACGAGCATGTCTTCCTCGCGCGCCAGGATCTGGCCCAGGCGCAGGTGGACGCGATGGCGCAAGCCGCGACCGAGATCGTCACCGGCCATCAGGGCCGCGTGACCAAGACCGAGAATTGGGGCCTGCGCTCGCTCGCCTATCGCATCGCCAAGAACCGCAAGGCGCATTACGTGATGCTGGAGATCGACGCGCCGGGCGACACCGTCGCCGAGCTGGAGCGCCAAGCCTCGATCAACGAGGACATCATCCGCTATATGACCGTGCGCGTCGACGAGGCCGAGGCCGGCCCGTCGGTGATGATGCGCAAGCAGGAGCGCGACCGCGAGCGCCGCGCCGACCGCGAGGGTCGTGATGGAGGCCGCGACGGCGGCCGTGATGGTCGTGACAGCGGACGCGATGGCGCCCCCCGTCCGCGTCGTGACGAGGAGAACGCCTGATGGCCCGCCCATTTTTTCGCCGCCGCAAGTCCTGCCCGTTCTCGGCCAAGGACGCGCCGCGGATCGACTATAAGGACGTCCGCCTGCTCCAGGGCTTCGTGTCCGAGCGCGGCAAGATCGTGCCCAGCCGGATCACCTCGGTGGCCGCCAAGAAGCAGCGCGAGCTGGCGGTCGCGATCAAGCGCGCGCGTCACCTGGGCCTGCTGCCCTATGTCGTGAAGTGAGGAGCTAGCCCATGGACGTCATTCTGCTGGAGCGCGTCGAGAAGCTCGGCGCCATCGGCGACGTGGTGAAGGTCAAGGACGGCTTCGCCCGCAACTTCCTGCTGCCCCGCAAGAAGGCGCTGCGCGCCAACGAGGCGAACCGCAAGGTGTTCGAATCGAACCGCGCACGGATCGAGGCGGACAACGCCAGCCGCCGCGCCGACGCGGAGAAGGACGCCGGCTCGTTCAAGGACGCGTCGGTGACGCTGATCCGCCAGGCGTCGAACACCGGCCAGCTCTACGGCTCGGTCGCGGTGCGCGATCTGGTCGAGGCGCTGGTCGCCGCCAAGCACAAGGTCGGCAAGGCGCAGGTCGTGCTGGACAAGCCGATCAAGGCAATCGGCCTGTACAACGTGAAGGTCGCGCTGCACCCGGAGGTCGCGGTGACCGTCAAGGTCAACGTCGCCCGCTCCCCCGAGGAAGCCGAGATGCAAGCATCGGGCGTGGACGTGATGTCGGCGATGTTCGAGAAGGACGACGCGGGCTTCACCGAGGATTACGATCCGAACGCCGAACCCGGCGCGACGGCCGAGGTTCAGTCCGCGCCCGCGCAGAACTGATCCGGTATCCAACAACGGCAAAGGGCTGTCCGGCGGAAACGCCGGGCGGCCCTTTCGCTTGGGACAAGGTCTCGCGCGATCAGGGGCAGGTCACGCACGCGCTCAGCACGGCGGCGAACGGGATCAGGGCGCAGACGACTGGGAAGATGTTCTTCATGGCGGTTGCTCGACTGTTGTGACGCTTCGTCGTGCAAAATGCACGATCCGTCAGAAGGTTTCACCGCGATGAACCGCGCCGCGGGGCGAATATGGCGACCGAGATGAGACGAGGCGGCGACCAGCGGGTCGCGCTATCCCTTCCGCCGCGCGCAGCCAGTGCCATTGTCCGGTTCGCCCCGTCGTCGCCGTCAAGTTGGCATGACGGCCCGATGGGTCGCACGGCCGCGCGCGGCGGCGGGGGACAAGGACGGGGGCCTCATGACCGATACCTACCGGGAACAGTTCGACAAGCTGGTCGACTTGGTGCCCAAGAGCGCCAGCTATCTTCAGCGCAACTTGAAGACCGGCGGCGAGATCTGGGGCGAAGTGCCGTCGGGCACGCCGACGCTGCCGCGCCAGCCCTTGCCGCCCAAGACGTTCAAGGACTTCGCCAAGGCGGAGAAGACGTATGGCGACCTCACCGAGAAGATGAAGGGCTCGGGCTTCACGACCAATTCCACCTTCAAGTATCTGACGAACTACGATCATGTCACGCTGATGAACAGCTGGGGCAGTGGCGGCCACCTGACGAGTTGCAACGCGTTCGTGGGCCATGTGACGCAGCATCTGGGCCTGTCCGGCCTGGGCGGCTTCTATGTGGAGGAGCTGCTCACGAAGCTGGGCAAGGCCCAGTTCTGGGTCACCCCGAAGCATGGCGAGCGCCCCCGCTACGGCGACATGTTCGAGACGCGGTCGCATAATCCGGGTGGCTATGAGAACCTGCACGTCGGCTTCAGCCTGCAGATCGACGGCAGCGACTGGTGGACCGTCGAGGGCGGCCAGGGCGGCTCGATCCTCGGCTATGACCGGGTCGCGCGGGTCAAGAAGCCCTGGAACATCGATCACCTGCTCGGCTGGGTCGACATGCGTAAGCTGCTCGGCCACGAGATCGTGCTGCCACCCTGGGCACAGGGAACGTGGCTGATCACGGTCGGCGGCGACCAATATGTCTATGTGATCGACCGGCTCGGGAACGTCATCGAAGCGCCCACCAGCTCGCCCGCCGGTCCGCCCGTGCCGATCGACAAGGCCATGGTCACCTTCGCCACCGGCAAGATGATCCAGCTGAAATGGGCGAGCGAAGCCGGGACGGAGACGCTGACCTATGACTGGGAGAACAGCCTGTGTAGCGTCAACGATCGGCTGAAGGGCGTGTCCGTCAAGGGCCAGCCGCTGTCGGGCGTCAAGGTCAACTGAGCCGGCGGATCAGCGCCGGCCGAACAGCTTCTCGATGTCGCCATGCGCCAGCTTGACCCAGGTCGGGCGGCCGTGATTGCACTGGCCCGAGCGCGGGGTCGCCTCCATCTCGCGCAACAGCGCGTTCATCTCGGCGACCTGGAGCAGGCGGCCGGCGCGCACCGAGCCATGACACGCCATCGTCGCGGCGACATGGTCGAGCCGCTCGGCGAGCGACAGCGCCGCATCGAAGCTCGCCAGCTCGTCGGCGAGATCGATGACGAGCGGCGCCGGATCGGCCTGGCCCAGCGGCGCCGGCGTCGCGCGGACCAGCATCGCCGCCGGCCCGAACCGCTCCAGCTCCAGCCCCCACGCCGCCAGCTCGTCCGCCCTCGCCTCCAGCCGGTCGCAGCCGGGCTCGTCCAGC